>JAWXAT010000010.1 GCA_034439615.1 Oligoflexia bacterium
CACCACCATCAGGCCTTAAAAGACCAACAATGTTTTTAAGTAAAACTGATTTACCCGTACCTGATTTTCCCAATACAAAAAGTATTTCGCCTTGTGAAACCTTTAAATCAATTTCATCGAGTACTCGCCTTGAACCAAATTGTTTTAGTAGTTTTTTAATTTCAAGCGCCATGAACAACACCTAAACCAGAGGGCTCATCAAGCTCGCCTCGAATAAATTTTTGCACACGCGGATTTTTATGATGTTTTGTTTCTTCAACTGTACCTGTGATAAATAAAGTTTTATCGAGTAAAATTCCTATTCGATCAGCCATTTGAAAAGCGCGGTTCATATCATTTGTTATGGCTATAACTGTGGTTCCAAATTCTTTATTTAATTTAATTATAAGCTCAATAATAAGTTTACTCGTTATCGGATCAAGGCCCGCTGTTGGGTCGTCATACAAAATAATTTCTGGGTTTAAAATAAGCGCACGTGCAATGCCTACTCGCTTTTGCATTCCGCCCGATATTTCATCAGGGTAAAGATCAATTGATGAACTTAAACCAACTGCCTCTAAAAACTTTTTTACCTTCTCTTGAATTTCTGATTCATTTAACTTTGTAGTTTCTCTTAAAGGAAACGCTAGATTGTCACCCACTGTGAATGAATCAAAGAGTGCATTTTTTTGAAAAAGCATGCCCATACGCTGAGTGATTTGTGCACGTTGTGTTCGTGAAACTTTTTGCAGATCATTTCCATCAAGTAAAACTTGACCAGTTTGAGGCGTAATAAGCCCCGCGACCGTTTTAATTAAAACTGACTTTCCCTCACCACTCGGGCCAATGACGACAAAAGTTTCACCGCGGCGCACCGCAAGATTTACGTTGCACAAGAGTTCATCATTTTGAGAAAAGGATACACTGACATTTTGCATTTTAATCATTTCACTTATAGTTATTCGATAAGGCTTGGTATGCAATGTGTTTACAAAAATAACGCGAGGCGCATAACAGTATTTTGTTGCCACATAACGTCACGTAATTGTAACTAACCTTTCCGGACTAAACGCCGATACATTTACGAGAGTTCAGTGAGCTTTTTACCGCGAGGATTTCCATGTCAACATATGAAAAAATCAAAATTCCAACCACAGGCCAAAAAATCAAAAATTTAGCAGATGGAAAGATTGAAGTCCCAAACAATCCCATTATTTGCTTCATTGAAGGTGATGGCACGGGCCCCGATATCTGGAAGGCATCCGTGAAAGTCGTCGATGCCGCTATCGAGAAAGCTTATAGCGGAAAAAAGAAAATCGAATGGTGTGAAGTTTATGCCGGCGATAAGGCCAAAGAAATTTATAACGGAAATTATTTTCCAGCTGAAACATTAGAAGCCATTAAAGAATTCGTTGTAGCAATCAAAGGCCCGCTCTCAACACCCGTTGGCGGTGGAATGCGCTCACTCAATGTTGCTATGAGAAAAGATCTTGATCTCTACGCTTGTGTAAGACCCATTAAATGGTACCCAGGTGTTCCATCACCAGTAGTTGCTCCTGAAAAAGTTCATATGACTATTTTTAGAGAAAACACTGAAGACGTTTACGCAGGCATTGAATGGCCCGCAGGTTCGCCAGAGGCAAATCGTTTAATTGCACTCATACGCGAAATGAAAAAAGATATTCGAGATTTCTCAGCTGTGGGAATCAAACCCATGAGTGAGTTTGGTTCTAAGCGGTTAATGCGTAAAGCCCTTAAGTACGCAATGGAACATAAACTCCCCAGCGTTACTTTGGTTCATAAAGGCAATATAATGAAATACACCGAAGGAGCTTTTAAAGACTGGTGTTATCAAGTGGCCCACGATGAATTCGGAGCCGTCACGGTAACTGAAAATGAAGTCACAGAAAAATTTCAAGGCCGAGCACCCGCAGGTGCAATTGTTATTAAAGACCGCATTGCAGATAATATGTTTCAACAAGCTTTGTTGAGACCCGATGAATACAGTATTATTGTAACGTCAAACCTAAACGGTGATTACTTAAGTGACGCACTGGCTGCACAAGTTGGTGGTTTAGGAATAGCTCCTGGCGGCAATATTGGAGATGGTTACGCAGTTTTTGAAGCAACTCACGGAACAGCACCAAAATATGCAGGGCTTGATAAAGTAAACCCAGGTTCAGTTATTTTAAGTGCTGTGATGATGCTTCAATACCTAGGTTGGAGTGAGGCTGCAGTTTTAATTGAAAAAGGTTTGACCCGAGCCATAGCTAATAAGACAGTTACGTATGATCTCGAACGTCTTATGCCCGGAGCAAAACTATTGAAGTGTTCTGAATTCGCATCTGAAATTATCAAACAAATGTAAGGGAGCCAAAACATGGCAAATAAAAGAGCAAAAATCACTGTTGTAGGAGCTGGATTCGTCGGATCAACCGCGGCACATTGGGCAGCAGCAAAAGAATTAGGCGACGTTGTACTCATTGATATCAACGAAGGTGTTGCAAAAGGCAAAGCACTTGATCTTTTTGAAGCTTCACCTGTTGAGCAGTTTGACTCACGAGTGATTGGCACTAGTGATTATAAAGACACTGCAAATTCAGATGTTGTTATTTTAACAGCCGGAATTCCTCGCAAGCCCGGAATGAGCCGCGACGATCTTCTCGCCACAAATTCAAAAATCGTAAAAGAATGCACTGAGGGAATCGTAAAGTACTCTCCCAATTGTACAATCATCGTTGTATCAAACCCACTAGATGCGATGGCCTTTGTAGCAAAAAAAGTTTCAGGCTTTCCTCGTAGTCGCATTATCGGTATGGCAGGGGTTCTCGATGGAGCACGGTTTCGTTCATTCATCGCTGAAGAACTAAATGTAAGTGTTAAAGACGTTCAAGCGTTTGTACTTGGCGGACACGGCGATACGATGGTCCCGATGCCACGTCACTGTTCTGTCGGTGGAGTTCCTCTTACTGAAATGCTTTCTAAAGAAAAACTCGATGCACTTCTCACTCGCACACGTAACGGCGGAGCAGAAATCGTAAATTTACTGAAAACAGGAAGTGCTTACTACGCACCCTCTGCAAGTGCAGTTCAAATGGCTGAAAGTATTATCAAGGATCAAAAAAGAATATTACCATGCGCTGTTCATCTTGAAGGTGAGTACGGTGTAAATGGTTTATTTATTGGCGTATTAGCAAAACTAGGCGCTGAGGGTATGGAAAAAGTAATTGAAGTAAAACTTAACGATGAAGAACGTGCAGGACTCAACAAGAGTATCGCTGCAGTTCAAGAACTCGTTACGGCTTTGAAATTATAATTCAAACATTCATGTTGAGACTTTAAAGCAGCAACAAAGGAACCCAATGAATATTCATGAGTATCAAGCAAAAGTACTTCTTTCGCGCATGGGTGTTAAAACCCCTCAAGGCAAAGTGGCTTTTACAGTAGACGAAGCCATCGCAAATGCAAAAGCAATCGGTGGAAATGTTTGGGTCGTCAAAGCTCAAATTCATGCTGGGGGTCGAGGCAAAGGCGGCGGCGTAAAAGTTGTGAAATCAATTGCTGAAGTTGAAGCTGCTGCGGCTCAACTCTTAGGAATGCAACTCATTACTCATCAAACTGGCCCTGAAGGTAAAAAAGTTTTAAAAGTTCTTGTAGAAGAAGGCTGTAAAATTAAAAAAGAATATTACGTTGGCTGCGTTGTTGATCGTGTGTCTTCAAGAATAGTTATGATGGCCTCTTCTGAAGGTGGCGTTGAAATCGAAAAAGTTGCTGAAGAGCATCCCGATAAGATTTTTAAAGAAATTATTGATCCCACAGTTGGTTTAGGGGCGTATCAAGCTCGAAAATTAGCATTTCAAATTGGAATACACCCTGAGGCCATCAATAAGGCTGTGAAATTTTTCTCAGCTCTTTACGAAGCATTTGTGAAGTTTGACTGTTCAATCGCTGAAATAAATCCGTTAATTGAAACTGAAGACAAAGACATTATGGCTCTCGATGCCAAACTTAATTTCGATGACAACGCATTATTTCGACACCCCGACATTTTAGAGCTTCGTGATCTCACCGAAGAAAACCCAAATGAGATTGAAGCAAGCAAGTTTGGATTAAGCTATATCAGTCTCGACGGCAACATTGGTTGCTTAGTAAATGGCGCAGGCCTTGCGATGGCTACCATGGATATTATTAAACTTGCTGGTGGCGAACCTGCAAATTTTCTCGACGTCGGTGGCGGTGCAGATAAAACAAAAGTTACAGCTGCTTTTAAAATTATTCTGTCTGATCCAAACGTAAAAGCGATTTTAGTTAATATCTTTGGTGGAATCATGAAATGCGACATCATTGCTGATGGGGTTATCGCCGCAGCAAAAGAAGTTGGTCTTAAAGTTCCGCTGGTAGTTCGACTTGAGGGTACCAATGCCGAAAAGGGCAAAGAAATTTTAAAAAACTCAGGCCTCAAAATCGAATCTGCAGATGGAATGGGTGATGCAGCAAAAAAAGTTGTTGCTGCCGCAAAAGCCAGTGGAGGCAAGTCATGAGTATCTTTATAAATAAAAATACAAAAGTAATATGCCAAGGCCTCACAGGTAGCCAAGGAACGTTTCACACAAAACAAGCAATTGAATACGGAACAAAAATGGTTGGGGGCGTAACTCCAGGTAAGGGTGGCACCACACATGAAGGCTTGCCAGTGTTTGATACTGTTGGTGACGCTGTTTTAAAAACAGGCGCAAACGCTAGTGTGATTTATGTTCCACCACCATTTGCAGCTGACGCGATTATGGAAGCTGTTGACGCAAAATTAGAACTCGTCGTGTGCATTACTGAAGGCATACCCGTTAATGACATGATTAAAGTAAAGCGCTTCATGCAAGGCAGAAAAACGCGCCTTGTTGGCCCCAACTGCCCCGGAGTTATTACTCCAGGAGAATGCAAAATCGGAATTATGCCCGGGCACATTCATTTGGCAGGTCGCATTGGCGTCCTTTCACGCTCAGGTACTTTGACCTACGAAGCCGTGGGTCAACTTACTAAACTTGGTATTGGCCAAAGCACATGCGTTGGCATCGGTGGAGACCCCGTGAACGGCACAAATTTTATTGATGTCCTTGAACAATTTGCCGCTGACCCAGGAACAGATGCCGTAATCATGATTGGTGAAATCGGCGGTTCAGCTGAAGAAGAAGCCGCTCAATGGATTAAATCAAACATGAAAAAACCCGTTGTTTGCTTCATTGCAGGTTCAACCGCACCCGCCGGCAAACGCATGGGTCACGCAGGAGCAATTATTAGTGGCGGCAAAGGAACAGCTGAAGAAAAATTCGCAGCTCTTCAAAGTGCCGGCTGTAAAATCGCCCGCAGCCCCGCTGAACTCGGCTCTACTTTAAAATCAGTTATCTAAATAATTTCTGATCGATATTTGATTCGAAACCAAATGGATCTACGAATGTGTAACTTCTCGTCGAGGTGACGAAAATCACCCTTACATATAGAACAAATCTATATATTGTATAGATATCAAGGAGTGGTTACGTTAGTAAGATTTGAATGGGATGAAAAGAAGAATAAATCAAATCGCCGGAAACGTGGAGTTTGGTTTGAAGAGGCGACCCATGTATTCGGTGATCCTTATCACCGCTTCTTTTTAGATAAAGACCACTCAGACCATGAAGATAGATATATCGTTATTGGTTATGGGGCTGAGAACAGATTACTTGTTGTAATCCATGTTTATTGTAACGCCACTGAGATCGTGAGAATTGTGTCCGCTCGTAGAGCAACAAAAAAAGAGAGGCTATATTATGAAGAAGGAATATAATTTTTCAAAAATGAAAGAAGCAGCTAATCCTCTTAAAGGCAAGAAGATTGGTGTTGGCATTAATTTGAGTCCTACGGTTATTGATTATTTCAAAAAGATGAGCGAAGAAACAGCAATTCCTTATCAAAAACTTATCGATATGTATCTTTTGGATTGTGTGCAAAAAAAGAAGAAGCTCAAGTTAGATTGGGCTGGGTAATATGTTGCTACCGAAAGTAATAGTTTCTGACTTCTATTTGAATCGAAATACAAAGTGAAAACGAGTACCACAAGATTACACCTATGGAGTTAGGCTTCTATTAGATGCCTAACTCCATAGGGCGATGATTTCTGACTTTATTCTGACTTTATAAAGAGTGACCTCAAGTAGGTCATAGTTGTCTAAATCGTGGCCAGGCTTAACCTAGACCTGCCCCCAAGCGTACTTACAACCCCTTAATAATTCTCATGTATTTTCTTGTCACATTGCTCTCAGGACGGCTTTTCAGCTGGTACTAATTATGCAATTAAAGTGGTTCAAGGTCGCTGCGGGCGTGCTATAAAGCAGGCGTAAACTCTAAGGTGGGCGTGGATATGACGAACTTAAACATATTTGATTGGACCGCAAGCATTAGCGAAAACTTGCGTCGCACCATTGATAAAAATCCCAAGAAAAATGTTGAGCTCACAGTTATTCTTGAAGTTCCATGTCTTCATGGCCTTCATGATGCCAAAGATTTTCGTGAACATTTTTTTGAAATTAAAACCAATAATGATCTCTGGAAAACTCAAGTTTTTAATCTTGAAGTTTTATCATACAATTTTGTTCCTGATGAAAACGACACTTCAAAAATACCTTCGGGCGTTTTATTTATTAAGGTTAAAGGTTCAGTAAAAAATATTTTTAAAGCGGTTAAAGAAGTACGCTTCTTAGATGATGAAGAAGGTCACCCTAGACGCTTTGCTATTTCTAAAGCATCAATGGATTCTGAAATACTCACATTAAATTCCTGATTTAAGCATTTCAATGGCACCTTTGCAGGTGAAGTGAACTCCGTCGTTCCAATACCTAACTGATTTATCATCATTTGGAATACCAGAGAAAAAATCTAAAACTTTTACATTTGAAATTTTAAGAGCTTTAAGTTTTTCAATCCATTGGCCATGGCGTTCTATAACTTCTGGGAAATCTTTTGTCAGTCTGATTGTGAATTGTGGATAATAAGGCGGAATTAAGACTAACACCTCAATACCCATTTCACTTAAGGCATTTAATTTTTTAACAAAAGCTGACCACGCTTGAGGTGATTGTTGTTTTTTTAAAACATTCCGAGAATATGTATCGTATGTGATTCCTGTTTCTTTTTGAAGTTCATGGGGTGTTTTTTCACCTATGTATTCATCACTATCACAAAGTTCATCATCAAGGTGCCAGCCACTTCCTCGATCTAGTTCGTACTGATCAGAATTATTAAGTGCGTAAAAAGATGCCTCAAGCGTATTATGATCAATGAGCCCCAAATATTGACTAAATTTAGCAGACAAATTTGATTCGCCAAAACCTTCTTCAAGATACGCACGTAGTGCGGGCGTGTTTTTAATTTTTGCATCAGCGACATCTGTTATGAGTTCAAAATAATCAGCATACCAAATCACTTTTTTAAGTTTTAGTTTTTCTAAAGCAATATTGAGAAAAGCAATTTTAGCAGACAATTCTGAAGCGCCCATTGAGAGGTTAATAACTTTTAATTTTTCACGCTTCTCAATCCATTTAAGTGGAGTGGTTTGCCCTCTAGATGATCCTAAAATTGCAATTTCAGCATCAGGGTGTGCTAATACTTTTTGGCCAATCTGATAAAAATGATTACGCGTACGTTTTGTTAAATCGAGTTTTTCACAATTGTAATAGCACATCGGATCAACACGGTAGTTAAACACAGCAATGACCAATAAAATTACTAATGTCACAGACGCTGATATAAAAAGTGCTGTTTTTGGATTCATTTTAATCCTCAAAACTGAAAGTAAAGAAACGGCGATTCATCGCCCATATACATCAAACAAACAGCAAATAATAATCCCAATACCAAAGCAGTAACTCGCGAGGGTTTAAGATTTATCTCCCACGTATTTTTACTAAAAAATGCCAACAACACAGACAATGCTAAGGCGATAAAAAATCGATCTTTATGTCTTTCGGGGAGAGATAAAACATCCCAAGTGAGATCGCCATTAAGCAAAAATACTTTTTGTAACCATAAAAATGCCGTTGAAAAATCAGGGGCACGAAAGAATATCCAACCTAAATTCACGAGCAAAAAAGTAAACATCCATTTTACTGTGTTGTTATTTAAAAGATTCCAGTTTCGATCTTTAAAAAATCTTTCTGTGCACAATATAATTCCGTGAAAAAGACCCCAGGCAAAAAATGTCCAATTTGCACCATGCCACATTCCACCAATTGCCATGGTGATTAAAAGATTTCTATACGTCAGTAATTTCCCAAAGCGATTACCACCCAACGAGACGTAGAGATAATCTTTTAACCATGAAGACAAAGTAATATGCCATCTTTGCCAGAATTCAGTTATCGAACGTGCTTTATATGGTGAATTAAAATTTTGAGGAAACTGAATATTCATCATCAAACCCAAACCCACGGCCATGTCTGAATAACCACTGAAATCAAAGTAAAGTTGCATTGTGTAACCAAGCATAGCCAAAACGGCCTCCGTGTTTGAAGCCGATGACATATTAGTTACAAGTGGTGAAACAATGAGAGCCAAAAGATCTGCGATAAGAATTTTTTTAGACAAGCCGAGAATAAAAAATGCGCAACCTCTCCAAAAATTATCAGCAGTGAAATTATAAGTTTTACTATCTTCAAGCTGCGGAACAATTTGATTGTGCCTTACAAGGGGCCCAGAAATTTGATGAGGGAATAAAGTCACATAACTTGCAAATGAAAGTAACCTTGCATGTGCTGTGGAGGTTCCTCGATAAACATCGATAACATATGAAAGTGACTGAAATGTATAAAAAGAAATTCCAATGGGCAATACAAGCGCCAACGTTGGAAGTACCGTGCTTGCGCCCGTTAACACATCTAGTACTTCATTAAGTGTTCCAGCAAAAAAATTATAATATTTAAAAAACCCAAGTACTGAAAAATTAGTTACAAGTGAAACTATTAAAAGTCTTTTTTTGATTTTTAATTCTTTTGTATTAAAAATTTTCTTCGCTAAATAAAAATCAAGAATTACTGTGAATAAAAGCAAAAAAACGTACTTAGTACTCCAATAGGCATAAAAGACAACACTCGATAGGAATAGAAAAAATAGCTGCGCCCTTGGGTTTTTAATCAGGTAATACCCAAGCAAAGTGATGGGCAAAAATACAAAAATGAAGACATATGAATTAAAGAGCATTTCTTATTATTAATAGAGTGGATTTGGGGTGTCTATGACAGAAATTCTTGCCCAAAAGCCACCTTCTATGGGAGAAAGTGATTCAAAATCATTATCGCAAGTGTCTGGCCCCAGTGGTCAGCTTTTAAGGAGTTATAAAATGGAACAAACTTTCAGTATTATTAAGCCCAATGGTGTGAAAAAAAACGTTATTGGCAAAGTCATTGATCGTTTCGAATCAAGCGGTCTAACAATTGCTGCGGCAAAACTAGCACACCTTGATCGCGCAAAAGCAGAGGGTTTCTACGCAGAACATAAAGAACGCCCCTTCTTTGGTGAACTTGTACAATTTATGACTTCTGGCCCGGTTCTATTAATGGTTCTTCAAGGTGAAAACGCCGTTGAAAAAAATCGCAAAATCATGGGCGCAACTGATCCTAAAAAAGCTGATCCCGGCACCATTCGACGTGATCTAGGTGATAGCATGGGTGAGAATACCGTTCATGGCTCTGATAGTCTCGCAAGCGCTAAGCGCGAAATTGCTTTTTTCTTTGAACCAAACGAACTTGTCAACGCTCGATAAAAATTCAGAAATCACAGTGCCCATCGCTTCTCTCTCATACGGAGGAAGCGGTGTGGGCCGCTATAATAATTTTGTTATTTTCACACCCTACACGGCACCCGGCGATGTCGCGCGCGTGCGTATACTCAATCACAAAAAAAGCTACGCTGAAGCAGAACTAATATCTATCGAGGCGCCATCGAGTTCTCGAGTAAATCCCCCATGCCCCGTTTTTATGAAATGCGGGGGCTGTCAATGGCAGCATGTGACCTATCAAGAACAATTAAAACAAAAACAACTCATCGTTGAACATGCGCTCAATCGCATTGCTCACGAAAGCGATATTGAAATTTTACCGATTATCCCCTCACCTCAAGAATTTCATTACCGAAACCGCGCACAATTTCGTGCCGAGGGAAAAACCGTGGGGTTTTATCAAAAAAAATCTCACAATATAATCGAATTTGAAAAATGCCTTATCATCGATGAAAAACTTAACGAAGAATTGGCAAAAATTAAAAATGAACGCATCAATACTCCATCAGAAAAAACAGACAAGATTGAAGTATTTTTATCTCAGAAAAATGCAGTCATTCGCTCACTCAATCATGCACATGGCGAAGAATCGGGGTTTTCTCAAGTAAACACTCAGCAAAATGAACAAATGCTCAAATATGTTGCCGATCTTTTAGGAACACCTGGTCAAATCGCCACCGATAATAGCTTCGCGGGCAATCTCTTGGATCTTTACTGTGGAAATGGCAATTTCTCCCTACCCTTAAACAAAAAAGGATGGCGCATTCACGGAATCGATAACAATCGGTCAGCCATTCAAGCAGCTCGCGAAACAGCAAGCCAAAGCGCATTTTTTTCTCCAGAAGATTGCACTTTAGGAGTGACGAAATTAGCCTCTCAAAATCGAAAATTCGAAGTGATTCTCATAGACCCGCCCCGCGTCGGAGCCGATGAACGCATATGGACATCTTTGGCAAAATTAGCGGCACCAAAAATTGTGTATGTGAGTTGTAACCCCACCACTTTTGCTCGTGATTGGGCTCGCCTTAAGCAAACTGCCCCCTACAAACTCATCAGCATTCAACCCTTTGATATGTTCCCTCAGACTTTTCATGTGGAATTAGTCGCTACAGCGGTGCTTCAAAAATAATTCAAGTATTGAAATTCACTTGTTTTTATTGAGTCCGTTTGCTAGCAATTAATGATGATTAAAAAGCTTCTTCTCGCACTTCTCTTCATGGGATTGATCAGCTGTTCCTCTAGTTCACTTCGTAAAGAACAAGCTCAGTTGCATTTAAAAATTGGAACCAGCCATTTGATGAAGGGCCACTACCCCCAAGCACTTAAAGTACTACTCGAAGCAGAGAAACTTGACCCTGAAGATCCGGTTATTCAAAACAATTTGGGCTTGGCTTATTTTGTACGCAAAGAATACGAGTTAGCGCTCACACACATGAACAAAGCCTTACAACTTAACCCCAAGTACAGTGATGCGAGAAATAATCTTGGACGTGTTTATATTGAACTCACACGCTATGATGCCGCAATTCTTGAGTTAAACACAGTTACAAAAGATCTCACTTACCCAACGCCAGAAAAAGCCTATGTTAATTTGGGGCTAGCGCATCTGAAAAAAAACGACACAAACCATGCACTACAAAGCTTCAAAAAAGCCATGGAAGCTAACAATCGATTTTGCCCAGGGCATAATTATTATGGACAAGCGCTCTTTCAGCTTCAAAAATATGAAGCTGCTGCCGACGCGTTTGAAAATGCACTTAAACTCTGCAACAATAATTACGACGAAGCCCATTACTACACAGGACTTTGTTATTATAAATTAGGGCAAAGAGAAAAAGCTAAGGCTCGTTTAGAAGAAGTGGTTAAGCTTTACCCAGATAGTGAATATTCAGGTAAGGCAAAATCAATGCTTAAAATTATTCAATAGGAAGATTACATGAAAGACATAGGACAACTTCTTAAAGACAAACGCGAGTCACTTAAAATTTCTCTTGAAGAAGTTTCAGTAGCAACAAAAATTGGTTTCAAGATATTACAAGCTATTGAAGATGGAGATCTTAGTAAACTTCCCGCAAAACCATTTATTCGCGGATTCATTCAGTCATATGCAAAATATTTAGGTCTCGATGTTACTGACATACTTGCACTTTTTCAGTCATCAATGAAGACCACAAAACCCGTAACTTCCCAATCAAATAATTTATCTTGTCCAAGCTCAGCAGCAACAAAGCAACGAGAAACAGCAGAAGATATTGAAAAAAACTTACCTGGCAGTGGGCGAAATATTTTAGCAATTGTTGCAATCGTTTTAACTATTATTGGAATTATCGCCATACAAAGAGTGCTTAATCAACGCGAAGAAGAAATGCGTTCGGGCGAAGTTCAAGCAATTACCGGCAGCGATGCGCCACTTAATATTTCATCGGCACCGTCAGCAAACACAAGTCCCGGCGTCGAAGCCGCAGCTTCACCAGGCGCAAGTGTGACGGAATCATCGGCACCAACTGTCGTGGCTATTAGTTCGCCATCACCATCAGCTGTGCTATCACCGTCACCGATATCGTCGCCATCACCTTCACCCAAAGCAACTCCAACACCTAAGCCTTCACCATCAGCAAGTCCATCGGCCTCACCATCAGCTTCACCATCGGCAACTCCAGCAGCGTCTGCATCACCCGCTGAAGTAGCCGTTCCCCAAGAAATTATTGTTGAAGCACTTGATATGGTCACCGTGAAAATCAATGTCGACGGTGCAGCGGCAAAGGAAGTCAGCATGAATGCCGATCAAATTCAAACATTCAAAGCAAAACGCAAGATCACACTCAGCATCGAAAATGGTGGGGCAATTAGCATTATCCATAATGGTCGCGAATTAGGTGTTCCAGGAAATCTAGGTCAGCCAAAAACAATGGTTTTTGGAAAATGACGTTATGGCAAATTTGGTGGCTTGCACTTGCTATCAAAACTATTTTGCTGCCAATTATCCCAATTACACCTGATGAAGCATATTACTTCGCATGGTCACGTCATCTTGCCTTAAGTTATTTTGATCATCCGCCCTTTATCTCATGGATCATGACAGTAGCTCAACCTCTCTGGAAAACCGCCGTCGGTATTCGCTGGCCCGGAGTAATACTCATTCATCTTGGCTATATTCCCTGGATTTTTATGTTACGAAGGCTCGGTTTTTCTGAACGTGCACAAATTTTTTGGATGATCTCTCTTCTACTTGGCCCACTTACCGGACTTGGTGGATTTGTCATCACACCCGACGTTCCATTAACATTTTTTTGGAGCTTAGGAATGTTAGCACTACTTTGGATATTTGATAAGCCCACCGTTTCAAGATGGCTGCTTCTCGGAGTAATCGTAGGGCTTGGGATGCTTTCAAAGTACGTCATGGTTTTATTTGTTCCATGCATGCTTGCGTGGATGTTTTGGGATAACAAAGCTCATGAGCTTAAAAAACCTGGAATTTGGCTAGCAGGAATTGTTTCGATCATAACTTTTTCGCCTGTCCTAATTTGGAATTATCAAAATGATTTTGCTTCATTTTTATTTCAAGCCAAGCACGGCCTTGAGAGCACTGCCATTCAATGGAAAATGCCCGTTGAATATCTGAGCACTCAATTTGCGATGATTAATCCACTTTTATTTTTTGTCGCCTATTCGTCACTTCGCAAACGTTGGGACAAACAAAAACTTTTATTTGTTTTTGCGATAATTCCATTTGCATTTTTTTTCATGACATCATTTCGTGCACGGGTCGAAGCCAATTGGCCCGTGTGTGGGTATCCGAGCCTACTTGCATTTTATGCGATGGTTTTTGATTATACTGCAGAAAGAGAACGTTGGACAAAATGGGTAAAAATGAGCCTGGGTATCGCAGGGGTTTTTTGCATATTAATTATTACTCACACTGTACACCCTTGGCTTCCCATCAGAAAAGACAAAGACCACACAGAAATTACTCGTGAATGGACCCCCGACATACAGGCGGTTAAAAACTTACGACCACTGTATACACGTAGTTATCAAATGGCGGCATTTCACTCTTATTACCGCCCCGCCGAAGATGAAGCTTTTAAAATAAAAGGTATTGATCGATTGGATGTTTATGATTTTTTACCAGAATCACTACCTTCACAAAAAGGATATGTGATTTTAAAAGCAGATGATAAATTGCCCGAGATCATCGAAAAAAATTACACCTTACAAAATCCGACACTGTTACCAAGTAATCTTGTCGTCTTTGAAATCATTCCAAAATGAAACGCTGGGTATTTTTTGTTTTATTTTTATTCGTGATTTTTTATACAACACTTACATTTATTAGTTCACAAGTTACTTTTCCTTTAATTTCATCTTTGAGTTCTGTTTCTAAGTTAAAATATTATGATTACTCAGGTGTTACTCATGTGCACTCCAAACTCAGTACAGGCAGTGGTACAATCGATGAAATTGCACAAGCTGCAAGCTTAGCAAATTGTGACTTCTTAATTTTAACTGATCTTAACGTCGGTCAAAAACCTGAGTTTGTAGAAGGTTACAAAGATGATGTCGCTGTTATTTGGGCTGGTGAGTTTAGCTATTTGGGCGGTCACCTATTAGCCTATGATCTGCCAGAAACAGAATCTTTTAAAGGTTTAGGGCAAGCACAAATTATTTTTAACGATCTCCTCCATCAAAAACCAAGACCCTCTAGTCAGGGTTTTCTCATTGCTTCACATCCTAATTTACCTCAGCATACCTGGGGAAATTTAAATGACTCCGGGCTCACAGGCATGGAAGTTATAAATCTTGATAGTCTCTGGAGAGATGAGATTGTAAGTAATAAATTATCAATTCTTTGGAGCATTCTAATTTTACCCTTTAACCCAGATCTAAGTTACTTAAGACTTTTCAATGACCCCGAAAAAGAATTATCCGCTTGGGATGAAATATTAAAAACACGCTCATTTGTAGGTGTCGGCGGAAGCGACGCCACAGCCAACGCTATTCCATGGCCCAACGAATCGTTTAAATTTCCTAGTTACACACAATCGTTTAGCTTGATGAAAAATCATTTACTTTTAAAAAGTGAATTAACCGGGTCATACAAAAGTGACCGCACAAAAATAATGTCAGCCCTTGCTCAAGGTAATTTTTATTTCAGCGTAGATATTATCGGTGATCCAACTGGGTTTTATTTTATCGGGCAACAACGAAGACAAGAGTGGTTACCAGGCTCTACTGTTTCAAGAAGTAATGGTCCGATTCGTTTTGTCGTAGATTTAGGCCGCCAGATTGAACTTCCTCACGAGATTATTTTATACCGAAACGGGGTTAAAGTTGGCATCTCAAACTCTCACCGCTTAGAATATACGGCTGATCAAGCGGGAGCATATCGCGTCACAGTGCGAGTTATCCCCACACTCCCATTGCCTGATGGCAAAACTTGGTACACATGGATTTTTTCAAATGCCATCAGAGTTGAATGACGGAATAACGACAACCAAACCATCCTCTGCAGTAGCCTGACAACCCAACCGTTCATCGGGCTTCCAATCACGCATTATAATATGTTCTTTTTCAACCCCATTAGGCGGGGCAAGTTTTTCGAGCCCTTTTTCAATAAATACACGACAAGTCGTACAGCTACCCATCCCGCCGCAGGAGTGATTTAGTGGAATGTCGTTTGCGATAGCCACCTCGAGAATGCTGGGCATGCCCGAAAACCAACAGTGGCGCTTCAGAGGCATAAATGTCATGAGTTTGTCCCCTTTAGGGGCGTTTTTTTTCTTTTTGACCATTCGTAGATTCTAAAGTATTCAGTAACTACTTGTTAATTATTATCTGTTTTGGGGAATAAAATAAAATCATGCAATTTGTAGCCTTTGATATTGAAACAACTGGCTTTTTACCCCATGTCGATCAAATCGTTGAAGTCGCAGCTGTTCGTTTTGTTAATGGAAAACCTGTTGAATCTTATGCCAGTTTAGTTAATCCAAAAGTGCGCATTCCACCTGAGGCAGCACGCATCCACGGCATCACAGATGAAATGGTTAAAGATCAACCACTCATAGATAAAGTATTAGAAGAATTTTCGACCTTTTGCGCTAGTGATCCTATGGTTGCCCACAATGCACCTTTTGATACCGAATTTTTAAAAGCTGATATTCAAAAATTTGAAACCAATGCTCCAAAAGGGCTTATTCTTGATAGTTGTGCAATGGCTCGAAAAGTAATTCAAGGCAGCGCCAATTATAAACTAGGAACCCTTGTGGCTCATTTACAAATTCCAGTAGAGGGGGCTTATCACAGGGCTGAAGCTGATGCTCGTTATTGCGGAAATCTTTTTGCAATAATGCTCGGAAGAATTTTTGCCCAAGGTCAACCTGTGGTTTTAGAAAATCTAATTAACCTTTCAAGCGGGCAACCCGTACGATTTCCACAAGTGCTCAAAAGTTATCGTCAACTAGATCTCATGGGATTTTTGTCTTAAATAATTACTACTTAATTGTTTTTGAATGCAATTGGCTTTCGACGGCCGCGACCAAAGGCATGTTCTGATACACGTAATATTGGCGGAGATTGCCATCGCTTGAATTCATTACTAATTAATTTATCAGCTAGCCAATTTTCCGTTTTATTTGAAGGTGATTTTTTAAGCTCCACTAATTTTACAACTGCCTTATCAAGTTCATCATAAGGAGGAAGTGATTCTTGATCATGCTGATCTGGAGCAAGTTCAGCCGAAGGTGCTTTATCTAAAATTTCTTTTGGAATAATTTCTCGCCCTAAATTATAATGCTTTGCTAAAGCATATACTTCAGCTTTTAAAAGATCACCCAACGGATTCAGCCCCCCAATTAAATCACCGTAAAGCGTTGAATAGCCTGAAGCGATCTCACTTTTATTTGATGTTCCCAAAAGCATACTCGATTGCACATTTGAATAAGCCATCAATACAACACATCGAAGTCTTGCTTGGAGATTTTGATCAAAAGCTGTTCGAGCAGCTTGATCTCCAGAAAAATATTTCATTGTTTGTTTCGAAGTCTCATACATAGAAACAATGCTTATCGTCTCAGTTTTAATTTTTAAATTTTTAGCCAAGGTCAAAGAATCGTCGATGCTACCCTTGCTGCTGTAAGGGCCTGGTAATAAAATTCCGGTGACATTACCCGGCCCCACGGCATCAATTGCCAATGCTGCGGCAAGGGCTGAATCAATTCCGCCTGAAAGACCGAGATGAATTTTTTTCTGACCTGTTTTATTAATAAAATCACGAATACCAAGCACAAGTGCTTTTCGCATTATTTCTATTGGCGATTCATCTTGAGGCCGATGCTCAAAGCGCTTTGAAGCTAAATCGACCATGACAAGATCTTCTTCACATGAAGCAGCTCTTACTATTTCTTTACCTTTTTCATCTAAAATAAAACTGCGGCCGTCAAAAATGAGCTCATCTTGCCCACCCACCTGATTAACATACACAAAAGGAGCTTTTATTTTTCTGACATGTTTGCGCGCTGTCTCTAATCTTTTTTGCATTTTGTTTTTTGAAAAGGGGCTGGCAGAAATATTAATAATAAGATCTACATCCTTTATTTTTTTCATGGGATCATTTTTATAATAAGATACTGGCCCACCAGGAAAATCAGTCCACATATCTTCACATACGCTGATGGCTAATTTTCCAATACCTTCAATTTTGATTATGCCGGTATCATCGCCAGGTTCAAAAAATCTTGTCTCATCAAACACATCGTATGTGGGTAAAAGTTGTTTTGCAAAAAACTTAAGTTTTTTACCCTTACGTGCAATGACTGCAACATTGCTAAAGGGTTTACCCATTTTTGATTTATTTTTAATTACCGCTCCAAATACAGCGGTGATTTTTAAAGGGATATTTTTGATGATTCGCTGAAGTTGAACTTCTTGTTTGGCTACAACATCGGCATTTTCAATACAATCAGTGGCTGGGTAGCCAAAAAGAACCATTTCAGAAAAAACAACTACATGTGCCCTTTTTTCATGAGCGCGCTTAATGAATTCAATAATTTTATCAGCATTGCTTTTAAAATCACCCAAAGTTGGGTTTATTTGCGCCAGTGCAATTCTCATGGCTCAAATTTAACTCTCAGCATCACCCTTTGTCAGCTTAAAAAACTGCAAATTGAGTTGATAAACACTCGTACCATTACCATGTGAAAAATAAGCGTTCATCTCTCTAAGAAAGTCTTTTAGCTTTAACTTAAACTGTGGCAATTGTGTTGGCGTTAAAGCGATCGTGAGGGTGCGTATTTCACGATCTTCCGGTTTATCAAAGTGAAGGGCTTGGGAGGCTTGTTCAATAAAAGAATCATGAAATTTACGAAACTCTTTAACTGAAACATTTTCAGGTGCTGCGATTTGAGCAGCGATGGGCATGAGTTTTTTATCATGACGCTTGATGATTCCGATTTTCTCCATCAACTCTAAACTTTCGTGCACCTGACTTGGAGTTACTAGCCCCTTAAGTCGACGGCTAATAAGTGCAGGATCTTCTACGAAATTATCTTGGCAAAGCATTTCAAAAATAACTATGTGATACCAAGTTGTGAAGAATTCATGTTGCGCACTATCTAGTGTTAGGGCTGATTTTTTCTTTTGCAAATGTAATACGCGATTTAAATATTTACGATACTCGACATTATCTCGAGATTGATTTAAATGCACAAGTGCTTCAAAGTACTCTGCCCGCGCATGATCAAGACCTAAACCTTTTATGAATTTTGGAACATTGCGGTTTGTAAGACTACGACTACCATCCATCACCACTTTGAGATAATTTTGTGAGCGCAAGCCTGCTATGCGCGCAAAAAATCGAATTGAGAATTTACGATCAGTGCTACGACGAACTTTGTAATAGTCCTTTAGGTAGTTACGAAAATCTTGATAAGAATAAATATCAACTTGTGACATCTTAATTAGACTAGGCCCTGAAAACTGCATCAAAACAAGCCAGTTTTGGTATAGATAATAGCCAGATCAAATTAATCAGGTTTGTGTTTATTTGCTCTAATAGCTTTTAAATAACTAATGATGTCATTAATGATTTTATCTCTCCCCGAAACCTCTGGAAATGGAGGCATGGGTGTGCGGAAACGAATACTTTTTGGGTCACTTATCCATTTTTTAAGCCAGGTCTCTTTATAATACTGCGTAATGTTAACTGGATAATTTAATTCTGGCGCTTCTTTTCCGCCATTACCATTTATGGAATGACATGGAAGACAGTTTTTTCTAAACGCCAGAAAACCCCTTTTCACAGCGGGTGAAGAATTTTTCGGAGGTGCAATTTTTGGAAACGTCTCATTAAACGTTGTGAGATCAACAGCCGCTAATTGGTAGGGCCAGCTTGGACCATCACCCACTTTAAGTTCTGGGTACTTACTATTTTCCCAAATTAAATAATACGGACCTAATTCAATTTTTTTATTAATCTTCATGAGATCAAAATTTTTATTATCTGTTCGCGCCACTGCGATAAAGGCTTTGTGTTGTATGAATCGAGAAGTTGGAATCGAGGGGCGATATCCGTCAATACAAGTAAAAAGTATTTCTTCTGAATTTTTCCAAGCATTACCGAAAACAGATTGAAAAACAGCTTCTACCGAATGAGCACGATAAGAAATTTCTTTTTCAGAAGTTGGATCCCACACGAGAATCGTTTGCGCTGGTGATATTTTTTCTAACTCGCTAGCACCAAGGGTTTTAACGACTCTTCCATGACTTTTAAAAGTCATATCTTGAGCTAAACCCAATGAAGCAAAGAGCAATAGAACAAAGACCATCAAAAGTCTAAATTTCATAACGATCCCTGAATTCAAATTTAACTAATGCTCGAGAGAAGGTTCATGCTTGGCGCCATAAATCTCTGGCGTGATTCGTATCCGCGCTTGAAACCCTTCTGTATAACTGTGAAAGTGTTCCAGTTTTTCTTCTGGAAATTTCCAACAGTAATATCCGGTTCCACAATCGAAATCCACCAACCACAAACCCTTGCCTTCAGCGCCGAGCTTAGCAATTTTTGTTTGCCATTCTTCAACGTGCTTGCTGATTTTCTCTTCGAGTTCCTTTGTTTTTACAGGATCTCGATCGCGCACAGCTTCAAGCAGTGATAGCAAACCTTTGATTCGATTGTTGGCTTCTTCGGTAACACGACGAACCACGGGCAGTAATTCCCGCGCGTCCCCAATTGTAAACACCCTCTTTCGATTTAACTCGAAAACATTCCCCATGTTCACGCTTATTACACCCCCCTGGGTTTCATTCAACCTAATAGTTAGACATACAGAATATTTCATCTGGTTAGTGACCGTGAATTCTTTACTGTAAAATAATGCGGATTTAGAGAAGTTGACCTTTGCCACGAACTTTAGCGAAAAGCTCCATGACGTCAGCTGATTTGAGAGGAAAATATGCTGCATGGGGTTTAAGTATTTCTTGCAACTCTTCTTGCCCAAAAGAGGCATTACGCTCCATTGTCCATGCGAGACGATCTGCAATGTTTAAAATTGCGACACCCAAGAATGCATCAGGATTCCGTGTTTTTAAAAGTGTACTATCGTGGTGAAAATCAATATCTGTTTCAAGATCTCTTAAAAACTTAGTTTGAAACACAAGTGCTGAACCTACTTCCATATGAGATAAATCAAAATATTCACGCTCAATTCGAGCCTCGTAGGCATCGTTGGTCTTATGAGAATCTTTTTCATCGCGCATTCTTATAATGAGCGGGGCATACTCTCTAAACACATGTATTGATGTGGCCAATTTTCCAATGTCATGTAATAGTCCTGCGGCGAATACAATTTTTCTATGTGAAATAAAAACGCGTTCATGAGTCGCCAATGCCCAAGCCAATGTAGCGGTGCGAATTCCGTGTTTCCATATCGATTCTAAATATGGTTCTAGAGTTTCTTTAAATCGAAGTTCACTATTTATCCAATAAGTGAAGACATCAAATATGTAGCCCGCAGCAAATGCGAGCCCAGCATATTCATTATTACATTTTTTCGCATGCTCTTCGGCTTTTAAGGCGTATTTAAGATGCTTTCCTGATTCTTCAAGACTTACATATTCTGCATCTGCGTTCTCAGAAAACATACGCATGATTGAATGCCCTAATACCATGTTGCGCACGTTTGTTTGCCCAACAACAACAACTCCATGGCCTAAACTAGAAACGACAGAAGCTTTCATATTTGCTGATGCTCGTGAACAAATCACTGTAGTAAAAAATTTATCTTTTTTTAAGATCTCTTCATAATCATCAGCTTTTTCACTACCAGCGATAATTTTTTGCATAAGATCCGCAGCCACACCATCAAAATCAAACTTACTCAAAAGGCCACGGTACATTGCTCTTAATTCAAGTGCCATCATCGCTTATTACCCCTACTAATTGCCAAGAGTTGAGAACCCACAAAAAAGATAATTGCAAAAATAAGTGCTGCGATAAGTAGATAGCGAAAAATATTTCCGAAAGTTAGTTCTACTTCGATATCCTTAGCTGTCTTCTGTTGTTTTTCTGCTGAAATTTCTCGCAACGTTTTTTTATCTCGCTCATTAAGTGGAATTGAATCATTGCCTTTATTGGCAGAAATATTATCGCCTTTATTAAACGGAACATAGCGAGTTTTTAAATCTTGCTGATTAGAGCCTCCGCCACTGCTGCCGGAGCCACCGCCACCTCGCGAAGCAACCCCGCCAGTGCCCGTGGCTTTTTGATTTGAACCTTCACCTGATTCACCAGCACCACTATCACCAATATATTTTCCGTTGTTGCCCGCAAATTTTCCGGCTGGAATATTACTTGATTTTTCATTAGCACGTCCTGCACCACCCGCACCTGAAGAAGATTGCGCGGGACTCTTGGCATTTTTTGAACCCGTTGCACTATTTGGATTTGTAGGATTAATCGATGTGCCACCAACACCTGAGGTATTTGTGGGAAGTTTTTTTCCTGCTTCAAATGTAAGTTTAGGCTTTGGGCATTGCCCGCCAGTGTCACCGGGCAAGAGCCCTTCTTTAATTAGACAAGCAATGTAGCTATTTTCATCACCAAAAAATTTATCTGCGAAATCAGCAAAGCCCGTGTTGAAACGATAAACAGCGCCAAGCAAAACAATTATAACAATAGAGAGCAAGAAGATGTACTCGATGAGAGTTTGGCCAGATTCACTGGATTTAAACTTATGCTTTAGACACATGGTTTAATTGTATCAAAGGTTGTGGCGCACGCACAGAAGGGCCGTAAAACTCGACTTCTAATTGCGATTAATTAGATCAAGTACAGGACTTTCGTATTAATGACAGGTTCAAAGATTTCTTAAATCCCAATTGGCCGACGAGGTGGGTTGAGTGGTTGCATAAGCAGTCTAATAGCTTCAAAAAACCGCCTTAAATTGAGAGTCATATTTTTTCTCTAATTCGTCCAATCTTTCTGAAAGTTCTTTGTTTGATAAAAGAAGTTGTCGAAGTCTTACAAAAGTTCTCATGATTTCAATATTCACGAGAGCGGCTTTTTCACTTTTAAGTACACTTGAAAGCATAGCAACACCTTGTTCTGTAAATACTAAGGGTCTGTAACGACGACCGCCTCTTTCATCATCAGTAGCTCGAATTTTTGAGGTTCCAATTTGGAACCTCAAAAATTCCCCTTCCTTTTCAGTAACTTGGAACATAAAATCTTCAGGAAATCTGATGATATTTCGGCGTACGGCCTTGTTCAGATTTTTGGTCTTAACCTCATAAAGTAATGCCAAATCCGAATCCAGCATGACCTTATGTCCACGAATGAAAAATATTTTCTGACTGATCTCAATATGAATTTGATTTTTTTCCACAAAACCCTCCTTTGCATCTTCGTTGTGCAAATGAGTGCCTATGCCTAGATTGATTTAATCGACTAATTAAGAAAAATGTCCGGATAATGGACACTCGCTACTTTTAAATTATTCCAACTCGATATGATCAACAATCGCCGCAATCACTGCATTGACTGGCGCTTGATCGTTACCCCACATTTGCCGACAACCATTACCTTCACGACAAATGAGCACAATATCGCCGGGGCCTGATTGCACATGATCAAACGCTAAGTAAGCTGAGCCGTGAGGCTTGAGACCTTCATTGAGTGGTTGAACGGAAAAAATAGTTTTCCCTTCAAAGTGTGGGTTTTTTTGTGTGCTGACAACTGACTCTAAAACTTTTGCTAAAATCATAATTCAAATGACCTATCGCCCATGCGATCAACCAAACCTACAACAGCTGCATCAACTGGTGCAAATTTATTATCTAAAGCAAGGCTTGCTTCACGACTTGCAACCCACATCACTGTATCACCATGACGAGCACCAACGGGGTCAGCCGTAACGATGGTTCCACCCACAGGATTTAATTGATCATCAAGGGGTTGCATTAATAAAAGTTTAACACCCAAGAGACTTGGATCTTTTTGTGAGCAAACTACTGTGCCTAAAATTTTTCCTAAATGCATAAGTCACACCTTAAACTTATAATTGAACTTGGACTCAACGACATATGTTTTATGAGACTGGTTCAATATTAAAATACTTTAAAAAATCCTCGTGAGGACTCGCAATAATCTCTGTACGAATGAGTGTACCTTTATCAGCTATCGACGATATTCCATCTGCCACACTGGCTTGTACATTTTCTAATGTGCCAGTAACAAAGTAATATGCTTTTCCACCAATTCCTCTAGCCATTCTAAAATCAATCAAATGAACATCGGCTGCTTTACAAGCACGATCTGCACTGATTAACCCCGAGCTCACCGCTGCGGTTTCAACAATACCAATGCTTTCTAAAACAGGAAATCGATTTTGAGAATACATTCCCGGTAAAACTTCAGGATGCAAATATGGAATATACACTTCATCAATAATTTGATTTGCAGCTAACTCCAGTAACTCTTTTCTGCTTTCTTCAACACTTGCTTCATCACCATTGATTAAAATAAAAAACTTACCTGGGCTCACGGCAGCTGCTTCAAGAATTCGTACAGGTGCTTTTTTAACAAGTTTGTCTAAAAGGAAATATCCCCGCGCAATGCTTGAGATTTCAAAAGACGCAATGGCTGGGCCAAATATCATACAATCCTAAAATGATCTTTAAGTGTGCAACGACGTACGCGACTAAAATTACGAGCCGTTGTCATGCCTTCTCCTGTGGGTGAAGCAATTGTAAATGAAGTATAACCTTCACCACCCATTCCAAGGCCAGCATAACTAGGAGCATTTTTAACAAAGATACTTGTATTGATCACTTTTGCCATTTTGTGAAGATGATCGATGTGACGAGAATGCATAACAGCCGTGTGACCGTAGCCATGCTCAACACGTTTTGCCATATCAATTGCCGCGTGTACATTGGGTGCACGAACAAAACCAACAACGGGCATTAATAGTTCTAACTGTACAAAAGGATGATTCTCAGAAACATCAGCAAAGATAAGCCTTAGTTCATCACCAGCTGGAACTCCAATTTCTTTTAAAATAACACCTGCGTTTTTGCCTACGAATTTTTTTGCCGGGTATTTTCCA
The DNA here is from genome assembly GCA_034439615.1 of Oligoflexia bacterium. Classification (NCBI taxonomy): domain Bacteria; kingdom Pseudomonadati; phylum Bdellovibrionota; class Oligoflexia; species Oligoflexia bacterium. The sequence continues at coordinate 24,385 of JAWXAT010000010.1, forward strand.
TCAACAACTACTTTTTCAAGTCTACGCGTTTGCTCAGCCGATAATTGATAAGCGCCAAAAGTTTTTAAAAGTTTAGCTAACTCATCTGCAACAGCGTCAACCACAATAATTTCTTTTTCAACGATACAGACAATATTATTATCAAGACTTGCACCAGCGATAATATCCCGCGCAGCTTTTGCAAGATCAGCTGTTTCATCGACAACTACTGGTGGGTTACCAGGGCCTGCTCCAATAACTTTTTTGCCAGAACTCATAGCCTCTTTCACAACACCGGGACCACCCGTGACAACAAGTAATCTAATACCGGGGTGGCGCATAAGTTCTTTTGCAGAATCAATTGTTGGTTCACGTAATACTGTGATGCAATTATCTGGCCCACCGTTTTGCACAATGACTTGATTCATCACATCGACAACTTTTGCACAGACTTTTTTAGCTGAAGGATGTGGGTTAAATACGACAGTGTTACCAGCTGAAATGATACTGATACCATTATTGATAATTGTTTCCGTAGAATTTGTTGTGGGTGTGATGCTTCCTAAAACTCCAAATGGGGCATATTCCATAAGTGCTAGGCCATCATCGCCTGTGAAAACTTCAGGATTTAAAATTTCAGGGCCAGGAGTTTTATCTATTACTAAAAGATTTTTTTTAACTTTATCTTCAACGCGGCCAAGACCAGTTTCGCTCACAGCCTCAGCTGCCATCCATTGTAAACATTCACGAAGGCGACACCGTAATTTATCAATTATTCGTTTACGATGATCAAGTCTCAGTGCTGACCAAACAGGAAAAGCTGTTTGTGCTGCTTCAACTGCGCGATTGACGTCGCTGAAAATGCCTCGTGAACCAGCAACTGGAGATTCTTTTTGTTCAACCTCACCCATGCGTGAAAGTACACGCTTCACAAGAACGTTAATTTGCTCTTGATCAAGAGTTGACATCAATGGTGTCCACGATGGCCATGATGACGGCATCTACTGGTTTATTTTGCGTAGTTTGAGTTTGTCGAGCTGAGCTACCTGTGGCGAACAAAACTGTTTCACCAACACCAGCTCCTACAGAATCAATGGCAACAATCACTCCGCCAGCGTTTTTACCGCTAGCATCGATTTGTTGAACCACGAGCATTGTCATACCCTGAAGCTTTTCGTCTTTTCGGGTGGCGACACATGTCCCCACCACTTTCCCTAACAGCATTTGTTCCTTTTGGTCCTTGGTGAACTACTTAATAAAGTACACATCGGCTGTGCGTTTTAACCTTACTTATTGTTAACGCGTTTTGCGCCACGACCAAGTGGAAGAGCCATATCGATGTTGCCATGAGGACGAGGAATAACGTGTACACTTACAAGTTCGCCTACTTTTTCAGCAGCGCGTGAACCCGCTTCTGTTGCAGCTTTCACTGCAGCAACGTCGCCACGAACGATAGCAGTTACATAACCACCACCAATTTTTTCGTAACCAACGAGTTCTACTTTTGCAGCTTTAACCATGGCGTCGGAAGCTTCAACCATTCCGATAAAACCTTTGGTTTCGATCATGCCTAATGCGTCTGATGAATTATCCATTTGGATCTCCTGATGTGTGCGCCATTATTAGCGCGACACTAGTTATGAGTTATACACCCGTAATATTTTCTAAAGCTTTAATAGCGGCTTCACGAGCCGAATCGATTTCACTTTCAGTACCCGCCATCCACAAACGCCCGAATGCGCCAAAAGGTTTCACTTCAACTAAAGAAACGTTGGCCGCTTTTTCTGCTTCGTTTGCAGCAAAAGTAATGTAGCCCGCTGGTTCAGTTTCTAAAATAAAAAGTGATTGGCCAGGTAACAGCATATTTCCCCAGCGATTTGAGTTAACTAAAATCGCATGGTCAGGTTCTACGTGTCTGATGACTTGGTTTGAAACAACTTTTGGTTTTTGTCTTTGTTCTTCGCTTAATTCTAATGAATCAAGAATTGCTTTACCCGCTTGGCGCACTTCACCTTGATCTGGATGATGAACTTCAAGCAAACCAAACGCACGCTCAACAATTTGCATTGCGGGTCTGACTTTTGTCGCCTTCAAAGCGATATCCATAACTGTGTTGATCGCAATACCTGGCGCGATCTCTACATATAAGGCAGCATCCCCTGGAATTGGCAAAAAACCGCGAGCCGTTGTGCCGACGAATGTGGCAAGTTGCGGTTGAAGTGAGTCGATAAAACTAAAAGCTTTTAAAGTTACTTTGGACAAAGAATTACCACCTCTTAAATTGAATATTCCACATGTGGTTGCAAGTCGTTAGGCGCAAACTAGCACGGTGCAGAAAATTGAGTCAACGACCAAGATATATAGATGCGAATCTTGTCTAACGTTTTGACGCTATGTGTATATTAATTTGGCGATCTAGCCTAAAGTTCCGTCGATATCAGCCGATCAGTGAGGTGCATATGCTTAATGCTAATTCTTTTAAGGGGGCCTTTTATATGAAACATTTAATACTTTTCTCACTCATGGTGCTGTTCGCAAGCTCTGCAATGGCTAAATATGAAAACGCACACTTCTTTATGGTCGAGAAAGACTGTTTTTATGAAGAAGATGGTAGTTTTTGGAAAATTCACCGAGCAAAAAATGTAAGCAAACAAGTCTGTAACTTACAAGTTGCTCAGGGTGCTAAAAAAGAAGAGCGCGTTTCAAAACTTCCAAAATCACCACTTGTTAGCCCCGATGGTAAGGCTCTTGAAGGTTTTATTCGTGTTAAAGGTAATGATTCAAACGGAGTCTACGTTCGTTCAGTAAATGGAAAATTAGAATTTGCAAATCAAAAAAGTGAACGCGTTTATTTAGGGTTTTCAAAAGATGTACAAGATTTCGGAAAACTTAAAGAGGGCGCTAAAACTTCAACTAGTTTTGGTCTTGATAGTGAATCTGGTCATCAAAAAATTACAGATACAAAGTCAACATCTGCACCTACTGAGCCCGCGCCTCCAGTTGTCGCCCCTGTAGTGCCAAAACCCGCACCAACACAGGTGGCTGAAACTCCAGCATGCGAACTTAAAGGTTTAGAGCATGTTTGTAAATGTAAAGACCCCAAAGCCTGTAAAGCTGAATACCTTTTAGTTGGTAACGATCTTAAAATTAAAACTGCTGATGAAAAAATTAAAACGGCACAAGCTAAAATCAATGAGTTGCAAAAGCAAATCAATGAAATTAGAAAAAATGAACTTGCTCCAGCTCAAAAAGCATATGTTAGCACTTTTAATGGCTACCTTGGACTCGCAAATAACAAATGTGTGGCTCCAATTAAAGTGGCGTCTGATTATAGTCGGCATAATTCACGCCTCAACGCTATTATCCGTGCATACAATAATTGCTTAGCTGCTAAGGCAAAAAAAGAAGGTGGCAGCTCTCCACAAAAACCAGGTAAAGGACGCGTTTCTGAAGCAGATGTAGAAAATGATCGCGACGTTGCTTCTGAGGATCCATTATAAATTTTTGAAAATTTAATTTGAACTTTAAGCCCCTCACCTGAACAGTGAGGGGTTTTTGTTTTTACGGCAAACCGTAAAGCGATTCTAAATCCGCCATCAATTTTTGATTACAACTTATGATTTCACCTTTTGGTTTTATTTCTAAACCTTGATCCACAAGTTGCACATACTTGCTTTCACTCTCCAGAGTGAGAGTAATCTCCGTGGGTAATTTATCAGAGGGTGTATCAGTAGGAGCCGGTGTGGCACTCGCGGTTGTAACAACGGGCGCTGCAACAACCGGCATTCCGATAATCGCAGTTTGATTAATTTTAGTTAGTGATGATTTTTTACCTTTTGGTTTTGGATTCGCTTCAGCTGCGCGTTCATTTTCTTCTGCCTTTGTAAACGCTTTAAGTTTTAGTTTACCGCTGCATAAAACCACATTGTCGATTTCTTTTGCGTCAGTTGAAGCTTTAAAACTTGCGCCCAATGGTTCGATTACACCTCGGGGCAAAATCATCTCGTGATCACCCAATCTTTTAAATAAAACTGTAATATCACCGCCAATAAGTTCTAAGCGCGTAAGGTCTCGGCCTTGAAATTTTGTCATACGAAATTTTGTCTGAGAACCCATGCGAAAAAGGCCGAGCCCTGGAATTTTTATTATCGCAACACTTCTTTCCCCCGTTTCAAGAAGATCGCCATCTTTAACTCCAGAAAACTCAGGCGCAGGCTCACCATTACGCGTAAGTGTTCCGTCAAGTTTTAGAATTTGATTCACAACAATATTAAGTTTCGAACGTTTTTTCTTTCGCGCTTCTGCATCAACAGAAAATAAATTAAAAATTAAAAATGCAAATACAGTTGTGGATAATAACTTGGTCATCGCCGTTATTCTTTCCAGCTTAAATAGTAGTTGGCGTTTTCAACAGCCAGCGCTTCTTTTGTTGGGTTCAGTGGTCTGTAGGTATCGACCATCACGGCGTACTCGTTTGTCATTACTTTTCCTTTAGCACCTTCGGCGGCAGTTGGGTGTGGGCCATGATGAATGCCGTACGGGTGAAACGTTACCATTCCAGCACCCATGTCTTTACGTGAGAAGAAATCACCGTCATGATAAAATATCACTTCATCACAATCAATATTGCGATGATAAAACGGAACTCGATTTGCACCAGGCTCTGTTTCAAAAGGCCTTGGCACAAAACTACAAATGACAAATCCACCGCCGACAAAAGTTGAATGCACAGAAGGCGCTAAATGATATCTATGACTTGTCACCGGTCTAAAATCTTTAATGTTCACTTTCACAACACACAAATCACCCTTCCAACCGACGACATCAAGTGGGTTAAAACCATAAGTGACTATTGTGAATTCATTTTGTCTTTTTATTTTTACTTCAAAACTTCCTTTTTCATCTTTAGGCTCAGGATTCGGAGTTGCAATAACAGCTGGGTCAAAGAGCGCATGCTGACCTAATAAACCTTTATCGGGCAAATTAACTTCTGTTCGAGATTCAACGACAAGATATTTTTGCGCACCTGAAGACGTAACAAAACGATGTGTTGTTCCTTTTGGAACAACTAAATAATCGCCACGCTCGTAATTAAGCGGGCCAAAATCAGTTTCAATTACGCCTTGACCTTCATGAATAAAATAAACAACGTCGCCATCTGCACAACGATAAAAGTAAGGCATTGTTCCAGTGGGTTGCATGAACCCAACTTTCACATCGTTATTTTCTAATCCAAAAGTTGCCTGCCAGGGGTCTTTTCCGGCGGCCATTTTTAAATAGTTAAAAGCCTGGGGTTTGCATTTACCCTCAATCTTTTGCCAATTTGTGGGAGCGTTTGTGTGATAGAGATGTGTAACTCGCCCGAAAAAACCTTTTCTCCCATGTTCATCCTCATAAGTGCCTTTGGGAATATCCACATGAGCTTGTGGCGTTGTCTTACCTTTATTTTGATGAAACATGCATTACCTCCGCTTGCTAAATACAAATTAACACTTCAAATATGCCTTACTTGCAATCACCTGGCAACGTGCCTATACTCAGTGTCACCAACATTAATCAGCGTAAGGATTTTCAGCAATGTTAAGCGCACTTAAAAGATTCATGGTCGGCGTACCACTTTCAACAGACCGCGTCAGCCACGAACGACTCTCTAAACGAAAAGCCTTAGCTGTATTTTCCTCTGATGCCCTTTCATCTGTTGCCTACGCCTCTGAAGCTATAATTCTTGAACTCGCCAAAGCTGCAATTATTGTCCACGCACTTCCCTGGACATGGCCAATTTCACTAAGCATTGTTGGCTTGTTGTGGATTTTAGTCTTGAGCTATCGCCAAACCATTTCTGCTTATCCAAATGGCGGTGGCGCCTACACAGTGAGTAAAGAAAACTTAGGAGAAAATGTTGGCCTCGTTGCGGGAGCATCTCTACTTATAGATTATATTTTAACAGTCGCTGTTTCTATTGCAGCTGGTGTGGCCGCCGTTACGTCAGCATTTCCGACGATGCTGCCGCATAGTGTGGCGATTGCAAATGTTGCGATTTTAATTTTGATGTTTATGAATTTGCGAGGCATACGCGAATCAGGAAGCGTTTTTGCTATTCCGACTTATGTTTTTATTATTGGAATGTTCATTTTATTTGCTTGGTTAGGAATTCAATCCATTTTTATTAATCCACCAGAAGTTACAACTCCACTCATGCCTCAAACAACTGATGGTGTTGGTATTTTTATGATCTTAATTGCCTTTTCAAGTGGTTGCGCAGCACTCACGGGAGTTGAAGCCATCAGTAATGGCGTAACAGCATTTAAACAACCCGAACAAAAAAATGCAAAAACAACTCTTGTGTGGATGGCAATACTGCTCGCCATTTTATTCGCGGGGGTTAGTTACTTCACGCACGTTTACAATATTATGCCTAAAGATCATGAAACTGTTATTTCGCAATTGGCGCGCATCACGGGCAGCAATCTTTTTTATTACTTCATTCAAGCGTCAACTGCTTTGATTTTATTTTTAGCTGCCAATACAAGTTTCAACGGATTTCCCTTAGTCACTTCACTCTTAGCTGAAGATCGATATTTGCCAAGACAACTCGCATCGCGCGGAGATCGCCTGGTGTTTAGTAACGGCATTATGGGTCTTGGTTTAATTTCGATGTTTCTCATCTGGATTTTTAAATCAGACGTTCATCTTTTGATTCCACTCTATGCTATTGGGGTTTTCTTAAGTTTTACTTTGTCACAAGCGGGCATGGTGAAACATTGGTATGTGCACAAAGGCAATAACTGGCAACGCAATATCGTGATCAACGCTGTTGGTTGCTTGACTACTTTTGTGGTTCTTATGGTTATTGTTATTACAAAATTTCCTCAAGGTGGTTGGCTCGTTTGTCTGATGACACCACTTTTGGTTTTTCAATTTCGCCGCATCAAACATCACTACACACTTGTCGGAAGTCAACTGCGCCTTGACGGGCCACCACCAGAAACCCCGCCCATTTCTACACATCACGTGGTGATTCCTGTTTCAGGAATTCATCGTGGCGTTTTAGAAGCACTGAATTACGCTCGAAGCATTAGTAAAAACATCACAGCTTGTTACATCGACATTACTCCTCGAATCACAGAGCGCATTATTAATGAATGGGGAATATATGGAATGGGTGTTGAGCTTAAAATATTGCCTTCACCTTACCGCTCAGTGACGCGGCCATTATTTGATTTTATTGCTGAAGAAATGAAGCGAAATCCCGAAGGTCGAATTACCGTAATTATTCCTGAGTTTGTTACAGCAAAATGGTGGCAAAACATTCTGCATAATCAAACCGCAATTATCATAAAAGCCGCCCTCGCCTTCAAACGCCGCGTCGTCGTAACCACCGTCCGCTATCACCTCACCCACGGCTAAAAATGCACGGCCTTACTTTTGGTAATTATTTGAGTTAATTTGCATTTAAAAAGCAAACAAACGGCTCCTCAGGTTTTTTCCATCTAGATTTAAGTCTTAAAAACCTCAATTCCACTACATTCGTTATTATATCCAATTAAAGCTCATAATTACCAAAAGTAAGGCCGTGCATTTCGTGGCTCGACGGAGGTCCTCAAGTATTCAAGGGTTTGGGCCGATATAATCATTGGTGAGATGTGTTTAAGCGCATCCATTGATGTCTATTTTATTACCCGGAGGGGCAGATGAAAAAATTTATGGCAATTTTAAAAGATGAAAACGGCCAGGGGATGCTTGAGTACATTCTACTTGTTGGCGTACTTGCGACCATCATTCTTGTTTTTAAAGGCCAAATTTCCGGCTTAATTACAAAGTGGACAGGTAATGTCGGCGATGCTGGCGACAATGTTTTTAAATAATTAACGGGCGAGACATAGAAGTCTCAATTTATCGGAGAAGGGCTAAAAAGTGAATGCGGCAGGGCAAGCACTTGTAGAATTCGTTCTACTCACGGCTATCTTTTTAACTTTCATTGGCGTCATCGCCAAGAAGGTCCCGCTTACTTTTAGCAGTGCCACACCCTATCTCGGAGGTAAAATCCAACAACGCCTTGAAACAGGCGGGGGTTTTGCCAAAGGCGCATGGGCTGTTCCTGTGAAATCAAAGGGAGGAGTGGATAATGATAAATAACTACACTCTTCTTTGCGCATTTGGAATTTTAACCGCTGCGACAATTACCGACTTTCGCACTCATCGCATACCAAATAAACTCATGCTCATCAGCGCTGTTATTTCAGTAATCGTAGTTGTAATTACAGCAGGCGGAGCTGGGTTAACAAATGCAGGACTTGGGTTTTTAACAGGCTTTGGATTTTATTTTCCTTTGGCTTGGTTTGGCGTGATTGGTGGCGGTGATCTTAAACTTTTAGCAGTAGTTGGCATCACCACTGGTGCGCTTAACATTTTGATGATCGGACTCTTCTCACTCATCTGGGGTGCGATCTTTGGCGTTTTGCAATCTGCATTTCGCGGAGAAATTAAGGCTGTTTCACAAAATCTTTTGCATTTATTTTTATTTAAAAAAATCGAAAATAAACAACTTCATCGTTTTCCATTTGCAGCATCAATGTTGATGGCAGCACTTACTCAATGGTCATGGAGCAAAATGCCATGAAAAATTTAAAACGATTGAAATCAAAATCAGGTCAAGCTCTTGTAGAGTCAATTCTTCTGATGGCCGTAGTCATCGTATGTTGGACTGGCGCTGCAAAAATTTTACGTGAAAAAGGTTTGTTTCAAAATGTGTTCGGAAAATCTTGGGGCAAACTTTCAACCGTAATAGAATTTGGAATACCCGTCACCGCTCGCGGGACTGCTGCGCCTAATCACCCAACGGCTTTTCAACGTCACTCAACGCGGGTGTCAAAATGAAAAATATATTAAATCAATCAGGGCAACTCACCGTAGACTTCATGTTTTCACTGATTCTTATTATCAGCATCTCTACTCTTTTAGGCGCACTGACATTTGCATTAACATTAACCGAAGTCGTACAGTATGTGAGTTTTGCCGGAAGCCGCGCTTATTTTGCAGCCGATCTCACCGAGACAGATCAAAAAAATGTTGGAAATAATAAAATGGAAGTTCTCACAAAGAGCTTACCCTTCTTAGCCTCAGCGCAAAAAGCTGGTTGGATCGTTCTTCCACCCCAAAGCCGCGATGTCGGAGATTTCACCGCGTATCGAGAACAAATAAATGCTCCATCTACCCGTAATCAATTTGTAGGCGCACAAATCAAATTTATAATTCCGATATTAAATTTAAACTTACCTTTTTTGGGTGAAGCTATTGAACCGCCAAACGGAGGTTCTTTTAAAGCTACGGTATCAAGTTTTTTACTTCGAGAGCCCTCTTTTCAAGAATGCTCCAAATTCATGTCAACAAGTTATAAGGCACTTCTTGAAGTGGTCTCGCCAACATGCCCCGGGGGTTGTGATGCCGGAAGATTTATACCAATTACAGATAATGGATGTTGATGATGAAAATGTGTAAGAAAAATAAAAAGGATGAAAAAGGTTTTGCACTTGTAGAAACTTTAGCTTTTTTATTTGTGTTCATCACACTCACTGCTTACGTCATTGATTTTTTCACCGTCATTCATACAGGTATTTTAAATTCTATTGCTGCACGCACCTATCTTTTTGAAACACTTCAACATCGCAGCAATCCAAACACTCTTCGACAAGAACTTACACTAGAAGAGGCCAAGCAAAAAGGGGTTGATTTCACAGCCGACGGACAACGATTTCACGCCATAAACGACGAAGATCAATTAGAAAATGATAATGCTCAAATCAGTGCCGTTGGTAGAATTTTAACTCAGGTAAAAGAAGATAATCAAGTTAAGCCAAGTATCACGCAGTCTGATCGATTGGATGATCGCACTTCAAAAGCATCAACGATCGTTATTAAATCTGGTTACGGAATTTGCTTAGATGCTCGGTGCGGGGGATAAGTATGAATCAAAACAGTAGAACATTTTGGGTATCAATGGGATGCGCACTCGTGGCGATGTTTCTTATTTACAGTTACACTCAAGAGCAAAAAGCCCAATACGATAAACGCTACGGCACAACAAAAACAGTTCTCATTGCATCAAAAGATATAGTCGAAATGATCACTCTTGATGAAACAATGTTAACTCAAGAAGAGCGTCCAGTTGATTTTATTCAGCCAGGTGCAATTGAAAACCCCGACGACGCTGTTGGTTTAGTAGCAGCTGCCCCCATTAAAAAAGGTGAGCAAATTTTACTGACAAAACTTTTAGCCCCCGGGCCAAACACCGGTCTATCACTACAAGTGGCTCCTGATAAACGCGCAGTTACAATTCCCGTTGACGAAGTCAGAGGCGTTGGAAAACTCATTCGCCCTGGCGATCGCGTAGATATACTTACAAGCATAAGTTATGGAGATGGTAAAAACGAGCGCCGCGAAGTTAAAACATTGCTCCAAGATATTTTGATATTAGCAACAGGTCTTAATGTCACAAATAATATACCTCGCGTATTACAACTTGATTCATTTAACGGAAAACCCGTTTATAAAAATCTTAACGGCGACACCGGTTATAATACCGTCACCGTAGAAGTAGATCCCCGTCAGGCGCAAAATCTAATTTACATTTTAAGCGTTGCGCCCGGAGCAATTTTTCTAAGCTTAAGAAATGGCAATGATAAAATTCTCACACGTTTAAGAACAGCCACAATTGATTCTGTCTTAGAAATGGACAGTGATCGCGCTTTACAAGCCAAACTTCAACAAGCCCAACAACAAGCAGCTACTGCCACTGCTGCAGCACAAGCTGCTAGCTCTGCCCAACGCGCTCCTGCTAAAGCGGGCGGCTTTGTCGAAGTTCGTGGCAGTGAAGTTAAGTATTAGGGAGGATCATGAAGATTAAGGTGAAAATGTTGATATTTTTATTTCTAGGATTTCTTATCCTGGTACCAAATCAAAGTTTTGCTGGAAAGCAATACATCGGCCTTACCATTGGTTTGACTGAGGAAAAGAAAGTTCCAAACATGCCTGATACTTTAAGCGAAGATTCATCGTACAACCGAAGTGTTGTAAGAATCGCAATTGCTAAAGAATTAAAAATCATTCGCTTTGAGCCCCTACAAGCCGGAACCACAAATTTTAACTTACGCGATTCAAAAGGCCGACTCATTGCCGAATACGTCATCACTGTACGAAAAAACAATCTTAACCGCGTTGCTTCAGAAATTAAAAGCCTACTAGGTGACGTTGATGGCATTCAAATTAAAATAGTTAATAACAAGGTCATTATCGACGGAGAAATATTATTACCACGAGATATGAACCGCATTTATAGTGTTGTTACTCAATTTAGCGATGTTGCCTCAAGCATTGTTACAATGAGTCCACTTGCTCAGAAAAAAATCGCTGAACTTATTGAAAAGGATATCGGTAACCCTGAGATTCATGTTCGCGCTGTTAATGAAAAATTTATTCTTGAAGGTGTAGCTGCAAGTGAATCCGAAAAGCAAAAAGCTGAGATCATAGCAAAAACATATGTTCCCGACATTATTATTGAAGCTGCAGAGAGTGCGGGGCTTCTTAAAAAACGTAAAATTGATTCTGTAATTAATTTATTAAGTGTTAAGCCCGGTGCTGAACCCCAACCCGGTAAAATCATCAAGGTTGTTGTTCACTTTGTTGAACTTCAAAAAGATTACACGCGGGGTTTTAGATTTCAATGGACCCCTACTTTAAAAGAAGATTCAGGAGTGCAATTCTCCACCGGTGGCAACTCACCGGGAGGAGTTTTAAGCACGATCACAGGTACAATAAACGATTTATTGCCAAAACTTAATTTCGCAAAAGCACACGGGCATGCGCGCGTTCTTCAAAGCTCAAGCATTATCGTTCAAGATGGAAATCCCGGAATGATTAAATCAATTACGCGTATTCCATACACCGTTCAAAATCAGTACGGTCAACTCACAACAAATTTTGAAGAAGCTGGCATTGACATGACAATTACTCCCAGCATTGTGAGTAGCAAATCAGACAGCGTGAATATGACTATCGTATTTAGTTTAAAAAGTCTTATCGGTCAGACCGAAAAAGGCCCGCTTGTTAGTAGTAAAAGCATTTCTACTCGTCTTGCCGTACGAAGTGCACAAAGTGCAGCAATTGGTGGACTCGTAAGCAATGACTCAAGCATGGCTTATAATCGATTACCAAAAGGTGCTAGTGAGAATCCTTTGATTTCACTGTATGCCAGTAAACAGTTTCAGCGTAACCAAAGTCAATTTGTGGTGTTTGTCACACCCGTAATTATGTATTCAGCCTCTGAAGGCAGTGATGACATCAAAAAGAAGTTTCGCTTAAAAGAATAAGCTAAAACTCGACTCGACATAGATCTAGTTACCTTGAAGATTCTCACGTTTTTTCCGATAAGAAGTTGGGAGAAAAGTCACTGTGGCGATCAATCAACAATGTCATATCATTGCGGTATCAGGCGGAAAAGGCGGCGTTGGCAAAAGTGTTTTTGCAGCAGGCTTTGCCCAAGCTCTGATTTTAGAATTGCGTGCTCGCGTTTTACTTATCGACCTTGATGCACAAAGTTGTGGTGATCAAAACGTCATTCTTGGTTTACGTCCGAATAAAACAATTTCTGAAGTCGCAACGTTTAGCGGACAAATTGCGCCAGCAACAATTAATTCTCTCATTACACCACATGCATCAGGCTTACATTTTATCGGTGCTGTAAAAAGCCCTAGCGATGCCTATGATGTGAATATCGAAGGTCTTAAAAAATCTCTCGATGGCTTAAGTAATTTTTATAATTTTATCATTGTAGATGTTGGCACTACTTTTTTAAATCCACAACTCGCAGTTATGGAAGTTGCCTCATGCGCACTGGTATTAACATTGCCTGAAATATTAGCTGTAAATCAAACCATGAAAATGCTCAATCAACTTATGGGCATGATGTTCCCATCTGACATGCTTCAAATAGTTATTAACAAAGTGGGCGCTGGTTCACAACTCAACCCCCAGGGTGTCGCTCAAGCTTTAAGAAAAAATGTTGTGGGTTTAATTCCTCAAGACGACACAACAGCAGGTGCGGCCCTTGCTCGCTCAACCCCTTTTGTAGCGTCGCAACCCAGAACCGCAATTTCAGTAGCATTTCACGAGACCGTAAGAAAACTCACACAAGGTGGCGCACTTGATAAAATGCGACAACTTAATAAACCCAAAAGTGTTAAAGCTATTGATACAACGGGCAATCAAATCAAAGCTCTCGGTGCTGCGAGCACAACACAAGCGCGCCCCAATGATACAAAAAAATCTGAAGAGTTTGATGTTCGCACAAGTCTTAAGCGACGCTTACACCGCGGCCTTATTGAAACAATGGATCTCAAAAAAGGCATTACTGAAACAGGTGGTGATGTTGCAAAAGAAAGTGATCTGAGACTTAAAACTCAACAAGTCATTGCTAGTCTTCTTGAAAAAGAAGGGCAAAGTTTTTCTCGCGAAGAGCGCGCACAAATCGTAAAAGAAGTTCTTGATGAAGCCTTAGGCCTTGGGCCACTGGAAGATTTATTAGCTGATATCGCAGTTTCTGAAATCATGGTTAATAGACGTGATCTTATCTTCGTTGAGAGAAATGGTCGACTTACAAAATCTGATTTAAGTTTTACTAGCAACCAACAACTTCTCACAATCATAGAAAGAATCGTTACACCACTTGGTCGTCGCATTGATGAAAAATCACCTTACGTTGATGCAAGACTTAAAGACGGAAGCCGCGTGAATGCTGTGATTCCACCACTAGCACTTGACGGCCCCTGTATCACGATAAGAAAATTTGCAAAAACTCCCATCACATATAAAGACTATGTTGGCTTTGGCACAATGACTGAACCGATGATAGATTTCTTGCGCATCTGCATTGAAAATAGACTCAACGTTATTATCAGCGGTGGTACAGGTTCTGGTAAAACAACACTCCTGAATGTGCTCTCAGGGTTTATTCCCGCTACTGAGCGCATCATAACTGTTGAAGATGCAGCAGAACTACAACTTAAACAAGAACATGTTATTCGCCTTGAAACTCGCCCCTCAAACATTGAAGGCGAGGGAGCCGTTACGATTCGCGATCTCGTACGCAACACACTACGCATGCGACCTGATAGAATTATCGTCGGAGAATGTCGAGGCGGTGAAGCATTAGATATGCTCTCAGCTATGAATACAGGTCACGATGGAAGTTTAACAACAGTGCATTCAAATAATCCACGTGAAGCTGTTAGTCGTCTTGAAACACTTTGTTTAATGTCTGGCATGGAACTCCCAGCACGCGCCATTCGTGAACAAGTTGCAAGTGCAATAGATCTCATTATTCAAATTAGTAGACTCTCAGATGGTACACGAAAAATTACCAGTATTACCGAAGTCATCGGAATGCAAGGTGACATCGTCACACTTCAAGAAATTTATCGATACAAAGAAGAAGGTTTTGATAAAAATAGAAAAATCATCGGCCAATTTCAAGCTACTGGTTTTATACCAACTTTCATTGAAGAGTTTGAACGTAAAGGTGTGAAAGTTCCGCGCACACTTTTTACCGGCGTGAGTAACGGATTAGCCGCTGGAGGAGTTAAGAAATGACCCTCTTTGGCTCTCCATGGATCGTTATACCTGGCGTAGGAATGTGTATTTTTATTATTGTCTACTCTTACGCAGATCGTATTCTCGAATGGCTAAAAGAACAAAGCCTTGGCAATCGTGAGTACGTTATTAAGCGCCTTGATATTATGTTTGTTGAAATCAATCATCGCCAGATCACAGGCGCCATGCTCATGGGAAGTTTTGGCGGCGGCGCACTTGTATTTATTTTGTTTTATCCTAATTTATTATTTGGAATCACACTCGGTTGCATTGTTACCTTTGTGGGCTGGAAGATTCCCCGATTTTTGGTTGACGCTTACTATGCGCGCAGATCAAGTCAGTTTGTCGATCAACTAGTTGACGGCCTAACATTGATGTCAAGCGGACTCAAATCAGGTTTAAGTATTCCTCAAGCCATGAAATTAATCGTCGATAATATGCCCGATCCAATTTCCCAAGAATTTGAACTTATGCTCTCACAAATTTCCTTAGGCGTAAGTTTAGAAGAAGTTATGGTAGATCTCGCAAAACGTATTCCCTATGCGGATGTTCAAATGTTCGTGACTGCTGTTAACATTCTCAAAGACACCGGCGGAAATATTGCTGAAACTTTTGACACGATCGTAAAAACAATTCGTGAGAGAATTAAAATAGAGAAAAAAATCGCAGCCGTAACAGCACAAGGTGTTATGCAAGGAATGATTATAACCGCCACACCGTTTGTACTGCTTGTGGTGTTTTATTTTATGGATCCAGCTTACATTGCACCACTTTTTAATAAGACATTGGGCTGGTTCATCTTGGTAATCATGTTGACGCTACAAATTATTGGTGGCTTGATGATCAGGAAAATTGTTAAAATTAAGGTCTAACAACAATATGGGAATTTTCAATGAAAACAATTTTTAATGCACTGGTTTTGACACTGAGTTTGGTTTCTATTAATGCCCACGCTCTTGTCGATTTAAAAAACGCTAATTACGCTGATGCGTGGTTAGACCTATCTATTCCCGGCACAGGTTATGATCTTAAAGTTGTTCGAGCTTATAACAGCCGCACTCTTTATAATGGTCTGTTTGGTTTTGGATGGTGTTCTGATTTTGAAACCTCACTTGAAATCACCGCCGAAGGAAATCTCAGGCTTACAGAATGTGGCGCCGGACAAGAAACACTATTTTTATCAAAAGGCTTTTCAGAAAAAGACATTGAGAAAACAGTTAAAACTATTATTGAAAAAACAAAGGCCGATAATCCCAATTCAAATGCAGCTTATTTGAATGAATTAGAAAAACGATTAAAAACAGAAAACGCACTTCGCTCTGAGTATGCCAGTAAATACAATATCGTTCGCCCTATCGTCGATAAATCGCGCTTCTACGCTCACGGGCGTGATGTTGAATTTATTGAAAAATCTGGAAATTACTATTCACGCACAACAGTTGAAGGCAGCATTCAAAAATTTACATTGCAGGGAAAGCTTGAAAAAATTTATGACCGCAACAGCAATTACCTCACCTTCGCTTACGACGGAAAACGCCTTCGCGATGTAGCTGACAACAATGGCCGTAAAATAAGTTTTAGCTATTATGACAATGGCAAAGTAAAAAGCATCACCGGGCCTGGTGGAATTCAAGTCGATTATAAATTTAAGAATCTAAATGATCTCATCTATGTCAAAGCCGCTAACGGGCAGATTTTCACATATGACTACGATGATCTCCATAATCTAACAAAAGTAACATTTCCAGATAAAGCCACTAAAGAACTTACCTACAATAAAAACTACGATCTCGTGACTTCATATAAAGATCCAGAAGGTTGCCTTGAGACTTATGATTACAAAGAGTCCGAAGACAAACCACGTGATCATTTTTGGGCAAGCGTTATTAAAAAATGCAAAGACAAAATAATCTTGAGAGCAAAATATGAATTTTGGTACGAACTTAAAAACGATAAAACCGGAAAATATCTTAAGCGCAGTAAAACCCAAGAAAACGATGCGAGCACAGATGTTACATATAATGAACTAGGCAAACCCATGAATGTTGCTCGTAACGGTAAATCTACAAAATTTGAATACTACGATAATGGGCTTTTGAAAAAGAAACTCACACCCGATGGAGTTTCAACAGTATTGCAATATGATGCGAATCTTAAAAAAGTTAACAAAGTTATTCGCGGCAATAAATCCAGTGAGTTCTTTTACGACACCAAAGGAAATCTCGTTAGAGCCAGTAATTCTGATGGCCAAAAAATCACACTAAACTATGATGCTCGCGGACGCATCGCTGTTATTGAAGACCAAGCAAAACGCAAAGTAGCAATCAAGTACGAAGAGCGTTTTGGAAAGCCTTCCATTATTGAGCGTGAGGGGGTTGGCAGCATTACTGTTAATTACGGCAAAGGTGGCGAAATCGAAAAAGTAACAAGCCCCGCCGGCCCATCGGTCGCCATTCAAGTGGCAAGTACATTTAGCAATCTTTTAGATTTATTACAGCCCACGGGCGTAAGCTTGAGCTTTTAAGGAGTGAACATGAAAAAAATAATTAGCGTATTAGTTTTTATCCTCATGAGCGTTTTCGTCTCAAGTGCTATAGCAACTAAGACTCAAGATTTGTATGGTGGAATTAATGCGCAAACAGTGGGCTTTCGCGGCACTCCCTACCAACCATCTTCCGGAGGAGGCGGTGCATTCCATGGAAATACTGAACTCTGCGATCAAAATCAAAACTGCGATTTAGCTCTGAATCCCGAAGAATGTCGTCGCAAATTTCAACTTACATCAGATGCAACCGGCAATACTGGCGGCTCAGGCTCCGCCAGATAAGCTGACTGCACGGCATCCAGTTGTCTGTTCTTTAGACAACCACACGGTCAAGAACCCATTTCACCTCTGTAATATCAGCTAGTTAGCCCACCCACTCCCTTGGCACATAGCTTGTAATACTAAGTCCATGAAGGAGAGTGTATTTATGAACAAACTCTTATTGTTATTCGCATTTGCCATGATTTCATCTACCGCTCACGCCGTTGATATAAAAGGTAGTGAAGAGTGTATTTTAAAATCAGCGCGCAATGATTCTCGTTATTTTGAGAAACGCCGTTGTACTACTGAACTTTCATGTGAAGCAAAATATGTGAAGGCAAACAGTAATCAAGGCAAAACATCTAGTGGAAAAAGAGAACAATAATTACCGTGGATGAGGAACCGAAGATTTCACTCTTGGAGCGATTTCTTCTAAATCCTCATCATCTTCTTTTCCATCGTTATGTCTTTTAAGTTCAAAATTTCCAAGACTGCGATCTTTTTTATCTTCACGTCGTTTACTCAATTTTGACAAAATCTTACGTACATTCGTATCTGCTGATTTGTATCCCGCCCTTGTGAGCACAACACCGCCATCGACTGCCTCTTGAATGAGATCCACAAAGACAGATGTTTTAATCCAGTGATGAAATTCTTCTTCAACACTTTTATCACCAAACTTAGTTTGAAAAGCCAATGCAACAATAACGGTAAGGCCGAGCATTTTTATCACGAACAAAAGGTCTTTAATCACGATGAAACCCCCAGGTGTTTTTCACAAACCTTATTTACAATTGCTATCACGTCTTTTGCGGCAAAGGGTTTCTTGATAAAATCATGGGCCCCCGCCTCCATTATTTTCATAAGCATCGTATCTTGATCTACAGTACTACAGGCAATTATTTTAGTGTTAGGAAGTAACGCACAGATTTCTTTTGTGGCTTGCACACCACTTTTTCGCGGCATGACGATATCCATAATGATTAAATCAGGCTTAAACTCCTGAGCTTTTTGCACGGCATCCTCGCCATCTTCCGCCTCCGCCACGACGATATGTCCAGATTTTAATAAAATCTGTCTCAGGACTTCGCGAATGAAGGGTGCATCGTCTACAATAAGTACATGAAGTTTCATGATATCATTATAAGCTTGCTACGACCGCACACCCAAAAGGATAATTAGAGTTTCCATGGACGCATCGTTTCTCGACTTAATTCTAGATAAGATCAGTCACCTTGAAGGTTCGGCCGCATACACGGCTATCTTCTCTGTACTCTTTGCCTGCGGTCTTGGCCTTCCCATTCCGGAAGATATTACGCTTTTTGCGGCGGGGTATCTTTCATATTTAGAAAATATTGAACTTCACTGGGCCATAGTCGTATGCATGGTAGGAGTTCTGCTTGGCGACTTTACATTATTCACTATCGGACGAGTTTTTGGAAAACGCGTTTTAAGTCTCCCAGGTGTTCGTTATGTTATGACCCCAGCACGAATCGCACTTGCTCAAGCAAAACTTAAGAAAAATGCTCGCAAAGTTTGTTTCGTCGCAAGATTTCTCGCAGGCCTTAGAGCTCCGATTTATTTTTCTGCAGGAATGCTCGGAGTCCGACCCCTCACTTTTTTTACATTAGACTCTCTCGCCGCCCTCATCAGTGTTCCAGCACTCACTTATTTAGGATTTTACTTTGGTGATGAAATTGAAATCGGACTTCTCTACATGCGACGCGCAGAACGCTACATAATGATCACATTGGCGGTAATTGGCTTACTTGTAGTTTTGAATATTTTGAGAAAAAAAATGAAAATGGCTTAACGGCCAAAAGTCACACCAAAATCAAAAAGATAAAACACATTACTCACCGGAACATTTGTTGGAACCATACTTGTGTTTGGGTCCGTTTTGTTTGCAGAGCCAGAAAATTGTGATTTATACATAATCGCTGAAACTTTAAAAAACGTTCTCGTCTGTCGAGCGAATCGATACTCACCACCAATATTTGCGCCTACTCCGATAGTTTGATTACTTTGACCAGCACGAACATCTGCGCTGCCCACTTTTTCTGTATGAACCATGTAAGGCTGTACCATCAAACCTAAATTCCAAAAATAGCTTTTGCTTGATGGAATACTCATATCGATGTCAATTTCCACACCACCTAAACCATGCTTAAGTCGCCCCACATTTGGAGGCAACGAAAGTGAATAATCTGCATACTTAAGTGTAAATGCGAGAGATGAAGAATTAAGTGCCATCCCAAAAAATCTTCTAAATTTTAAACCGAGATTAAACCAAGTGTGAGAGCTAGCAACATATATATCTTGCGTAGGATTGTCTTTTAATTCATTGAGCATCGAAAATCGATAGTCAGCTACAATGCCCAAAAAAGGTGTGAACCAAAGATTTAATCCGAAAAATGCACCAGGACTTTGATTAATATAATTACGATAATAATAAGGACTCACTGAAGAGTTGTAAATGTACGAAGGACTTATCGTAAACTCAAAAAGATTCTTACGAATATCTTCAGAGTCTAAAAACGATCTATATTTATCAATTTCTTCTAATTCACCGCCGAGCAACATATCTCTCATGCGCGTACCCATTCCGGAATCTTCTGCTTTTTTTCCAGTGACCTCTGCTGGTGGAGCCGATGCATTATTAAAATTTTCGCCACCTAGCCCGGGAAGTGGCGCCACGTTAGGGGCCGCTGATTCAGCTATGGGGCGATCAAAAACAGTTTCGCCATCATCTTGCGCAGGCCTTCTATTTTGAATTTGAGCAGTTTTATCTTTTTTCTTATGTGATGTTGACTTGCGAATATAGCGAGAACTCTCAGTACTATCTTGAGTTTGCGGTTGCACTGGGCGACGCGCAGTTGGCGATTGGGTATCTCCCATTAGGCCCAAAAAACTTGGGTCAATTTCTTGTGCGTGAGCAAGCACACCAAGATGAAGTAATGCGATAACAACAAGTGTTCTCATTACATTACTTCTCGGTATTTTTCGTCTTAGTTTGGATCAATATCGATAAAAACTGGGCTCGACGTTAGCCTCGAAATAGTGATGGGTCTAGTTAAGCTTCACGCTATTTGGCAAGCTTGCATTGACCCTGGCAGCAATCACCTTTAAAATTAATGAAAGAGGTTAATTCAACGTGAAACACAGCACACTGATTATTATTTTCTTAACAGTCTTTGGGGTTTACGCTTTTGCGCAACAACCCACAAATAAAGTTTCAGTTAAAAATTCTTATCACAGTCAAATTGATAAACAAATTACTGTTCGCAAAGTAGGGGTTTTACCCGCAACAGATAACGTTAACGGCCTCTACGCCCGACATTTAGAGAATAAACTTAATGAACTTCTCAAAAACACCCATCGCTTTGATCAAGTCGAAGTCAAAGACGCTAACGCACAAAATTCCATTGAAGATTATGAAGGCCAACCTGAACTCATCAAAAAATTAGGCATCAAAAATAATGCCGAGGCCTTTGTAGCAGGAAGAGTACTTAAACAAAAAAAAGGCTTAGACATCACACTTGATCTCTACCTTGTGTCTGATGGGCAACTCTTTGTTCAAGAACTGGTTGCAAACGAACCTATTATGCAAACAAAAGAGCTAGAACAAAAAACAACCGAGATGTTCAACAAGCTCATCAACAAAATTCCATACAAAGGCTTAGTACTTAGCCGCCAGGGAAACCGCGTTACTATTGATATCGGTGCTCGCGATGGAATTCGAAACAATACAGTTGTAAGTGTAGAGCAGGTTATTTCACTAAAAAGGCATCCCAAATTTAATTTTCTACTAAGTACAGAAAAAGAAATTATGGGGAAAATCAAAATCATAAAAGCCGATGAAACATTAAGTTTTGGAATTATTCTCTCCGAAAAAGATCAAGGCGTTATTGCACCTGAGAGTAAAGTAACCGGTCTTGATTTTATAACCTACGCTGATCCCACTGCCGAAATGTTTAGACCCACACCTCATGGTGAGCTTGGTCAAGACAACGTGAGTTTTGGAAAAAACCCAAGAGAATGGCTTCCACCAAAACAACCCACACTTGGTAAAATCGGATTAGGTTTAGGTCTTGGCTCACTGAGAAGCTCAACAAGCATTCAAAATACAATTACAAATGAACAAAAATCATATTCAGGTGATGCTCCAATTTACCCACAGATTGATTTAGCCGCAGAAATTTGGCTGACATCAAATTGGTATATGTCAGGTCTCATTCGACAAGGTGTGTTTAGTGTACCAAATCCTGAAGCGGGAGGAGCCCCGTCTCGACTAGCTGCAAACAATGCGCATTATGATTTACATGGTGGTTATAAATTTTTACTACAAGATAATTTCTGGGGCCCACAGATCAACCTTCACGCTGGTTTTGCAAAATACAGTATGTTTGTTGATGCCAGCACCCCACTCACATTCACATCAACTTCTTATAGTGGAATGTATTTAGGCCTTGGCGGTTCACTCCCAATTACTAACGATCACGCCTGGTATTTAGATATTAATTTAGATAGATTTTTATACCCCAACGTCACTGAAACTCCCGTATCAAGCGGCGCCACAAGTGACACGACAATCACCGCATTCTCTTTTGGCGGCTCATATAAACTCGCCCCTCAATATGGGCTACACGCACATTTAAATTTTGAATTTTACTCAAGCACCTATTCAGGCGCCGGCAACCGAGGCAACGGCATCATCGGCCTAAACTCAAGCCAAAGCCTAACCACCCTCATCACCGGAATCGACTACATGTTCTAGCAGGCACGGCCTTACTTTTCGTAATCCCAATGATGTTTGCAAATCAATTATTCCGAATAAAATCAGCCATTTAGTGATTACGAAAAGTAAGGCCGTGCCTTTATGTAATGATGACTGTGAGGTTACTGTGTGATTTTAGTAGTGTGGCTGGAATTAAGGGAGTGGGTTCACTTTCTAATACTTTTTTTAGAATTGCGGATTTTTCTTTTCCGATTACCACCATGATTATTTTTTCTGCACGCATAAATGCTCCGGCTCCGAAAGTGAAAACATCATTTGTGTTTGCTCCGGTCACGCGGTCTCGGGTTTCATCGGCAATGATTACTCGCCCACCCATAAATGAAAGTCCACTTTGGCCAGGCTCATGAAAACCAACATGCCCATTAGGCCCCAAGCCCAAAAGACTTACATGGATTTTTTCTGAAATCACATCTTCCACATGCATAAGCATTTGTGCATCGGACCACGATGGATCAATAAGTTTTGATTTATTCTCGACACCCAATGGCAAAAGAACTTGTTCACGCAATTGACTGTAAAACAGACGGCGTGAATCTATAAATTCATCTATTTGAATGGGGCATAGCTTTTTTGACCAAAAATCTTTTTCTTGAGAAAAACCCTTATAAATCAATGTCGGTGTACCACCTGTGGGTAAAAAAATATTCAACGCACCTGTGACACCTTGTGCATAAGCCTTTAACAAATCTACAGTTGTCGTGGCAACCTCTTGCGGATCTTTGCAGTGAATCAGTTTCATGTCATCCCTTGCTTAACGCTTCACTCATTGAGTAACCTTATTGTGTAAGCAGGCAAACCAAAACACAAGTGTTACCAGACTTTAAGGAAAAATTTATGTTCAAAAAACCCAGCGCACTCGTTGTTGTTGCTCACCCCGATGATGAAGCAATTTTTTTTGGCGGCCTTATTCTTTCAAAAAAATATGACTGGCATGTGATTTGTGTCACCGATGGAAACGCCGATGACATGGGAGACTTTCGAATCGGGCAGTTTAAAAAATCATGCAAAGCTCTTGGTGCAAAAAAAGCCGAGTGTTGGGGATTTCCCGATATCTTTGAACACAGACTCGATGTTCACGCATTAATTGAAAAACTTCTCACGCTTAAAAAATTCAACAAAGTTTTCACACACGGAATCTTAGGTGAATACGGCCACGCTCACCATCAAGATGTCAGCTATGCAACACATAAAGTATTTTCTAAAAACACCTCTGTCTATTCAGTTGCATACAACATACAACCTGAAATTAAACTGACACTTACTGCCGATCTCTATAAGAAAAAACAAAAAATACTTTGGGATATTTATAAAGATGAGATTAAACGTTTTGTGAATGTGATTCCCGCAACATGGTCTGAGGGTTTCACAGAAGTTTCGCTTAAAGAAGTTGAGGCCCTCTACAATTGGCTAACTGAAAATAAATCCTTTGAACCAAAATCACTTCATCACTACAAATGGCTCGCCCCCTATCTTCAAGGGGGCGGCGGACACCTTAAGCTAAGACCTTTTTAATTTTTTAAAAATAAAGACTAAAGGCTGCAGCGAGAGTAAATGCCCCCACATCAGATGCAAAATTACGCAAATATGAAACTCTTGGGCCAAATGCGACAACAGGAGTAATGAAATAGTTCATCCCCAACTTTGTCTCACTCGTCCAACGAGTTGAAATAGAACTATTGTACGAGTAGTCGTTGTATTCATTTAAGTTATAAAGAAAATCTTGTCCGACATAAGTAGATACACGTTCATTTGACCAAAAATGATAGACAACTGAAGGCCCCATATTTAGATAAGTACTCACAGCACTTGTTATAAAATTACCAGTGACCCCTAATGCTAAACGGTCAATAACAAAATACCGCACCGTAGGATTTATCTGAAAAAGAGATCCGCCAACTACTGAATACCCAAAATCAATTGTGCCACCAAGCTCAACATTGTTTTGATTAATATTAGCCAAGGCACTTCGTCTTTGATCTTGTGATCGAGAAATACTAACCGTGGATTCCGTAGCTGCGACAGCTGTGTTTGAAACTATTAAAACCAAAAGCATGAGTAAATTAAATTTCATAAATTCTCCTCACTAAATAAAAAGCCCCGACTCAAAAGAATCGGGGCTTTGGAAATTCGATTCGACTCGATTACATGTCGAAGCCGCCTCCGGGCATACCTTGGGGCATTCCGCCGCCACCGCCAGAAGATTCTTTCTTAGGCTTTTCAGCAATCATAGTTTCAGTTGTCAGCATCAATGAAGCGATACTGGCCGCATTTTGAAGTGCGCAACGAACAACCTTAACGGGATCAATAACACCGTCTTTAACAAGGTCGCTGTACTCTTCAGTAAATGCGTTAAAACCAAAGCTAGGATTCTTTTCATTTTGAACTTTATCCAAAACGATTGAACCATCAAGACCAGCGTTGAACGCGATCTGACGAATTGGCTCTTCACATGCACGACGAACAATATCAGCACCCCATTGTTGAGCGGGAGGAAGTTTCATGTTTCTGATTGCTTGTGCTGCGCGAACAAGTGCAACGCCACCACCAGCAACAATACCTTCTTCAACAGCTGCACGAGTTGCGTTTAAAGCATCTTCTACACGCTGTTTCTTTTCTTTCATTTCAACTTCGGTAGCTGATCCAACATGAATTACAGCAACGCCGCCTACAAGTTTAGCGAGACGCTCTTTGAGTTTCTCTTTATCGTAGTCGCTTGTTGATTCTTCAACTTGAGCACGAATTGATTTAACGCGCGCTTCAATTTCAGCTTTTTTACCAGCACCGTCAATTACGATGGTGTTGTCTTTATCAACAACAATGCGCTTAGCGCGGCCAAGATCACTGATCTTAGCTGATTCAAGTTTTTGACCGAGTTCTTCGCTCAATACTTTTCCACCAGTTAAGGTAGCGATATCATCGAGCATTGATTTTCTACGATCGCCAAAGCCAGGGGCTTTAACTGAGCAAACTTGAAGTGTTCCGCGAAGTTTATTAACAACCAATGTTGCCAATGCCTCACCTTCAATGTCTTCTGCAATAATCAAAAGTGGTTTGTGTTGTTGTGCTACAGCCTCAAGTAAAGGAATGAGGTCTTTCATAGCGCTTACTTTCTTTTCATACAACAATACGTAAGCGTCTTCGAGAACGGCTTCCATACGCTCAGCATTGGTGATGAAGTAAGGTGAGAGATAACCACGGTCAAATTGCATACCCTCAACAACATCTAGTGTTGTTTCAGCAGTTTTGCTTTCTTCAACTGTGATAACGCCTTCACGGCCAACTTTTTCCATTGCCTCGGCTAACAATTCACCGATTTGTTTATCGTTGTTGGCTGAAATTGAACCAACTTGAGCAATTTCTTTTTTACCGTTTACTTTTTGTGAGATTTTTTTAAGTTCGTCTACGATTTTCTCAACGGCTTTATCAAGACCGCGTTTGATTTCCATAGGATTGTGGCCAGCGGCTACAATCTTAGCACCTTCACGATAGATAGCTTGTGCTAATACAGTCGCAGTGGTTGTTCCATCACCAGCATCATCGTTTGTTTTGCTGGCAACTTCTTTAACCATTTGAGCGCCCATGTTTTCGAATTTATTTTCGAGTTCAATCTCTTTTGCAACAGTGACACCGTCTTTGGTGATCATTGGCGCGCCAAAAGATTTTTCGATTACAACATTACGGCCTTTGGGGCCAAGAGTTACTTTTACTGCATTTGCAAGTTGGTTAACTCCGCGAAGGATGGCATTTCGAGCATCTTCACTAAAACGCAATTCTTTTGCTGACATAATTTTATTCTCCTTAATTATTACTGAATAACGCCTAGAACATCTTCTTCACGAATCATGAGATATTCTTTGCCTTCAAATTTAAGTTCTGTTCCTGAGTATTTGCTAAATAGGACTTTATCGCCTTTTTTAACTTCCAACGGCACAACACGGCCATCATCAAGGACTCGTCCTTTGCCGGTTGCAACAACTGTAGCCTGTTGGGGCTTTTCTTTAGCGTTGTCGGGGATATACAAACCACCAGCTGTTTTTTCTTCTTCAGCCAATCGTAGTACCAAAATTCTGTCGTGTAATGGGCGTACATTCATACTGGGTGTTGCCATTTAAGACCTCCTTCATTGATTAATTGCTATAGCGCTACGCAACGTAGCGCAAATCGTCATAAATATCGATACATAGTATGGAAATTTATTAAAATTCCTCGAATCGTCACTAATGTGTGTTCGCTATTTACTTTGTCAAGGTTGTGCTGATATTTTGCCCTCGGGTAGTAAAAATTATAAGGGCTTAAGAGTAAGTCCTAGTAAGCATTTAAGGGGGTTTATATGAAGTTCATATTCTCTGTTTTAGCCGCACTTACGTTCATTTTCGCACTTGCACCGGTAGCCAAAGCCGATAATGGCGGCACATGCGAATTGCGTAACACCTATTACGTTGGGCGATGTTTCGTAAAAGTTAACTCCAGTGAAGAAACAAGCATACTTCAAGCTTGTGAAGAAGCAGTAAGCTGCCTCAATACCATCATGGGTTGTGCTCACACCACCATGTGCAACAACACAAACCTTCGATCTGGTTGGCAATTGGTAAGAGTTTTTGAAGATCAAGCACTCTGATTAGAGGGCTGGGGATTCGAATTGGGATGATCCACCCTGGGCTCCGACGAGCTCGGGGGCTTGTAGTTTTCTTTGATAGGCCTCAAGAATATCGGCCATGTCACTGGGACTTAGAGTTTTTGCCGCAGATTTGAGAGCTTCGTAATTGTTCTTCGCTTGCGGAGCTAAATAGAGCAAAAAATAATCGTTAGCTGAAAGCTCTTGGATTACTCCCCAATTAAGTTCTGCATGGGATAAACGCAAATTCAGAGATGAAAGGTACTCTTCTTCTTCAGGGTTTTTTGGATTATTGTATTTTCGAATTTCTTTTTTAAGTTCTGTTAACAAGGCTTGAGAATCTGTGATTTTCTTTTGTTTCCACACTTTATAAGAAAGCATATTGGCCTTGGGGTTCGCGGAGCCTTTATTTACAGCGAATATGGCTAAGATAATAATGAAGATACAAACACCTAATCGACTCATCAAGTGCTGGTTAGAGCAAAGCTGAGGCCAGCCTTATGGCTAATTTATCAGTGTTTCTAGACTTTTAGAGTGTTTAAAGTGCCATTATTAGGCCTTACGGTGACCTCCATTGGCACTTAGACTGTCTAATAATTTTTTGACAACCGCTCATATTATAATCACCACCGTATAAGTAAAATTTAGTAATTTCAAATACTTACATGCATTCAGGATGGTCTGATTCTTCCAAGAGTAGTACATCATAGCGCAGACGCAGGAATGGCTTCCAGCCAACAGGCTTTAATGCGCATTAATTAGAGTAAGGGGATTATGACGCATCTTAATTTTAATAGGTCAAAAAGACAGATCCATAGATTACAACGCAAATCTCATCATAATTGGTCGCTACGTATTGGAGACGACGCGCTCATTACTAGAAATATCACAAACCTGAGTCCTGCGGGTCTTGCGTTTAAGGCACCGGAATGGTCTGAATTCAAAATGGGCCAACAAATCAAGGTTCAGCTTTATTTGAACAAAGATGAAAACTTTGAGTGCGAAGCTAAAATTGTATGGGTGAAACAAGCTGAAGAACGAACAGGTAGTCTGAATGCCTTAGGATTAGAATTTTCAAAACTACCAACTCATGTTGATACGGCGATTATGAAACTCGTCAATGATGATGCGCTTGAAGGACGCCGTTTAAATTTTTCTAAAGAATTTAGTGAGAAATTTCTCATAACTAAAAAGTTTGATTTTAGATCTGCTTTCTCAAAAATCATGGGGGCTCTGATGATCGCAAGCCTCACAGCCGCATTAATGGCAGCACTTTATTTACACAAACATAACAATCCAGAAGAATCTCTGGCTTTTAAATTAACAAACGCCTTCAATAAAAGGCTTATAGCAATTGATTCGTCATCAAAATAATACTACGGCCCTGGGTATGGCAGCCCAAGAAAAGGGCTTGGATTCGATCCAAGCCCTTTATTTTTCCCCATTAATATGTGTCTAATGTTGTATGAGCAAAGATTCGAACAGTAATGACCAAAACTTCTTTCAACTTATTGATGCTGTTGAGCAAGCCGATATTTTTGAATTTATTAGTAATAAGAAAAACTCTATCTTTATCAAAGATGTAACTAATAAAAATGCCAGCGCACAACTCACCGAAGTTGCAGTGCACCAATATAAAAATTCATTGATCAAAGGGCGTTATAAAAATGGCCCAAGTCTTGGCGAGGGCACTGAAATTACATTGACCTTTGATCAGGCCAGCGCAAAGTTTTTTGCAGGAGGAACGTTAATATCTGAAGCAGAAAATATTTATGAAATCTCCTTGAAAAAATTATTCAAACTTCAAAGGCGCGATAGCTTTCGAGTTACGATTCCCAAAATAATCATGTATGCGGCTATTAATATTTCTGGAAAGAATTTTACGTTGATAGATCTTTCTGCTGGGGGCTGTGCATTTCAAGTTCCAGTATCTGAGGCTTCATTATTTGAAATGGGGAGCCTTGTTACCGGAAATCTATCTGTCGGTACAAGTGAACCCGTAGATGTGAGTTTTAAGGTTAAATTTCGAAGAAAAAATACTTACGAGTCGAAAGAATTTCTACACATCGGTGCTGAATTCACCGATACAAGTCTTGTTTTTAATCAAAAAATGCAATCTCTTGTTTACGAATGCCAACGTCAGATCATTATTTCAGATAAATAAATCAACACCCAGATCTTTTAAGTCATTTCTGACTTGTTGGGTGTTGAGAAATTGAATGCCTCTGATTCCTATAGATTTTCCTGCTTCGATATTTTCGGCGACATCATCAATAAAGACGCACTCTGCGGCGGGCACTTTTATACGCTCTAAAAGTAGGTTATAAAATGCAAGATCGGGTTTAATAAGTTTTTCTTCACCAGAAATTAAAATAGTTTCAAAATGATTTAAGAACTCATGCTTTGGCCGTACTAGCGCAAAAGTTTCAGTGGCCCAATTAGATAGAACGCAAAGACGATAGCCTGCATTTTTAAGATCAACGAGAAGTTCAACTGTTGGTGAAATGGGGCCTGCTAACATTTCTATCCATCGATGATGGTAAGCTTCAATTTCTGATTTATGTTCAGGAAATTTTTTAAGTAACTCTTGGATGCCCTCAATAAATGGTCGACCTTTATCTTGGCGTAAATTCCATTCTTGGTTACAGACATTATTTAAAAAATATTCCATTTTTTCTTCGGAATTAAATATTTTTTTAAATAGGTACCGTGGGTTCCAGTCAAAGAGAACACCGCCAAGATCAAAAATGATCATTTTAATTTTGTGATTGGAATGCACGCTTTAATCCATCCCGATGGCCTTGAGCCACTCAGGAGTTGGCAATATAAGTTTTCTTGTTTTCAAATCAAAAAAACCAAATATTATCGTGGCAGAACACGCCTCTTCGCCATTTTCTTTAAACAGTATCTGTTCAAGCTTTCCCGTTTTACCTTCATACTCAATACATCGTGATTTGATGATCGTTTTTTCTCGGCAATGAACTTCGCGCTTAAACCGAATATTGATTTCTAAGATGATCGGGCTTTTTTGTTTTTCATGAACTTCTTTAAGTCCCCAACCATTTTTAGTGCAGAGCTCCCACCTTGCTTCTTCAAAAATAGCCAGGTAAGTGGCGTTGTTTACGTGTTGAAGTGTATCAATGTGAAACTCTCTGATGGTGAGCGGATATTCAAAAACAGTAGGATTTATTTTCATACTTATTTTAAATCACACTGTAGGGGTTCATTCAAGATTTGCGGCTTCTTTGCATAAGCATTAGACAGCTGAACAGCAATCTACAGCTCTTTGACTCATAACTAGCTAGAATTACTCATGATAAGACCTTAAATTCGATTTAAAGGGTGCCAGTCTTGCAATACTATTGGTTATGAGGAAGTCTCTTGTTTTCATACTTTTAGCACTAACTTTGGTTACACCAAATACCATGGCTGCCACGGGTATTACTATGAGTATGGACAATCCCATTCCCGATGCCATGGGTCTCTTTTTAAGTAATCCAAAAGGGCAAGATGTACTTTTACATGATCAACTCGAACATATTCTTTGGAATTACGGCATGTCGTTTAAATCCGGCCATTTTAAAGAATTATCGTTAATTCCTGATCAAGAAATTGATCTAAATAGTTTACCTCCGGAATACAAAAAATATGAAGACACCCTACATGATATAAAATCAGCTATTAAAAAATGGACTCAAAACTACAGTATGAAAAACCCTAAGCTTGAGATGAAAATCAAAGATATAGGTTTTTCTCTCAAACTTTCACACATGTCATTACTTCCAGATTATAATCTCTTTGCAAAATCAGGCGAAAGAGACGGGGCCATACTTGTATTAAAATTAGTTATTCCTGATATCAAAGTAAATATTCGAGCAATTGTCGCAAAAGATACTAACAATGAAATATTAAGAAGTTTTGGACTTACAGGAATCACAGCCTCTCTTGCACCTGAATGCCGGGCGGATCAAAAAGCTGACAACATTTTGGTGCCCGATTGTGTAGAAAAAAAGCAAGATCTGGTTATCACAGTACCTTTGCTTATTAAAATTGATGGTGATGGCAAGCTCATAGCTCAAACATTTAGCAAAAAAAATAACGACAAAGAGGATCCAAAAAACCCAAATCCACTATTCATAAATACAAACACGAGTGCACTTCAAATTATTTTAGGTTATGAAAAGAAGGTGTTACCACAGCTGACATTAATGGTGGCCGACTCAGCAGATGCAAAAGATTTTGATGAAAATTATAAATCAAAAAAACCCGACGCGATAAAATTCACAACTGATCATATCGATGATATTTTTAAAAAAAATCATTCTAAATTAGTTAAAATTACACAGACCTATTTAGAAAAATTTATTCAAACACAATTTTCTCGTGAATTTAACGGCTTTTTGTCTAAAATTTCTCACGTCATTCGAGACGTGAGTCAAATGCCTCCACCGGGTGTTCCAAAAGGCACTAAAGAAGAATTGGGTTTTCGTCGCAGCACAAAGCTTGATGAAGTCGTTCAGACAGATAAATATCTCGGATTTCGATTCAGCGGTTATGTAGAAGATCCCGAAAAAACAACACCTGCGATTGTGTCAAAGGACACCCATCGCCATGCAGAGCCAAAACTTGCCTCCGACCAATATGATTATGCTTTTTCATTAAACCAGAACTATATTAACCGCATTGTGCAGTTGAGTTTCAATCGAGGGTACTTTGAAAACATCGTAGTTAAAACAGAGAAAATAAAAAAAGACGATGGTACTGAAGAAATAAAGCAGAAATATATTGGCCTTGATAAACCACCAGCACTTCAATTTGACGACAGTCTCTGCAAACGCGGGCAACTAGACACAAAATTTAGAACAAGACTTAAAATTTTTCACCATGCAGTTGGTTTTTGGGAGGATGTTGCTTTTGACAAACTTACTGCAAGTGTTGATTTGTTATTTCGCCTAAAGCCCGTGCCTGGCGGAATTGCTGTGATTTATGATTCTTTTGATTTGAGCACCTTAAATGTCGAAGACAAAACAATTAGATTTGGGTTCGGCTGGAAAGTGAAGGGAAATATTAAAGGGACATTGGCAGAAGAAAACAAAACCTATGCTTCTAAAGAATCAATCGCTATTGCAAAAATACCCATCCCTCCTAATTTCACAGGAATTCCCGCACAGCTCCATACAATTTGCTCCGATGGATCGGGTCATTTAATGATGTATTTAGATAAGATGGGTGGAAAATGAAAAAATTAGTATTTGTTTTGATTTTTATATTTTCGACCTCAGCCTTCTCATATCAAACACTTCCCGCTATTCAGATTAAAAATCTAAATGAATTTGCAGGTTCTTATTTAACTGTTTTTTATGTCAGTGGAAGCATGGGCTCTATGGGCCTTGATTTCCCCGGGCAAAAACCAAAAATAAATACGATTTTACCCATTGTCACTAAAGGTGCAACAGAGTCTCAGAATATTGAAATTCCACTGCGCCGTTATTTAATCAAAGCTGAAGGTGAAATAAATATTCCAAAAGCATATATCCAAAAAATTGGAATCAGAGCTGCCACCCTTATTATTTTTGTAATTCACAAACAAGATGAGGTCTTTCTCAGAAACACGAGCAAAGAATTTGCCGATAGAATTGTTGGTGAAAAGGGCGATACACGCCTGCTTGATGATCGCACTACGATTAAAAAAACAAATAAAACACTTGAAACTGGCAATATTCAATTTCAATGTATTCAAACTTACAGCACTTGGAATTTAGGCGCACAAGTAAATGAAAAGTCTGTTCTGCCAATGAACTTTGATTCAAAGCAATGTCTCAAATAATTTAATCTTCGCCTCAAAACCCGTGTCACAGGTAGCACACTGTTTCTGTTTCGTAACAGCCATCACCCCTGTGCATGAAATGAGTACCAGGAGATTACACCTATGGAGTTAGGCATCTAATAGAGGCCTAACTCCATAGTGTGATGATTATGACCAAGTCGTGACTTTAGAGATTATGAAAATCGAACAGGAAGAGCAAGAGAGTGAGACGAGCCGCCCTAATGTTAGCGAACCGACCACGGTTGCAAAGGATTACTCCTTTACCGTTTAAATGAAACGGGAGTTTGTAAGCAGGAAATATCGAAAAACAGAATCTTCAATACAGATTTTCTAGGGAGCAGTAACAATATTCAATTCGCTGTGCTTTGAAATCATCAACAAGTCTTGATCTGCAGTGAGCAGAGGAATTTCGGAATCAATGCACAATTGTGCGATATAAATATCAGCTATAGAAACACCTTTTCCTTCTTGGTAGATTTTTCGTCTCAGAAGCCCTGCTCGCTCGAAAAACCCTAACTCAATTTCAATACGTGGCAGATCAAGAAGATACTTTTCAGTTTTTTTTGGTAGTTTAGGCGAGCTAAGGAGTTCGCTTAACACGAAGGGATTCATTAAAAGCTGCTTTTCATCAAAAGCTTTTTGTAGCACTTCGATTGACTTGCCACTGGTTCCTCGAAAAAAATCGATGAAAATGTTGGTGTCAGCGCAAATCACGCTTGTGCTTTCTCATCGCCTTAACATCAAGTTCGAGGTCAACGGTTCCTCGCATTTTTGAGAGTTCCCGATAGGCTTCTGTTGAGGCAAGAATCTTCAACCCTTGTCGTACAGTATCGGTGAAGCTTTTGCCGGTCGCTTTAACCGCTGACTTGACCAGAGATTCTTCTAACTCTAGGGTATATTTTTTATTCGCTTTCATACCATATATAATACCATACTAAAATATGGTATTTCAAGGCAAATAAATAATAGTGATTCAAGCTGTTTAAGACTGCAAATTCTTTTAAAAATGGAGTTAACTTTTTCAGAAAAACGGGTAGCAGCCAAAATCAGCACGGAAAGGCCATAAAAACGGCCAAGTTGAATTTGAAGCCTTCGCTCAAGAGAGGGCTTTTCAAAGAGTCTACCAAATGAAAGCTTTGTCAGTGCCCAAACGCCCTGAGGTCTCTCATTGAAGATTCCCTTCGGATCCATTTTCAGATTTGACGGTGAGCTACTTATCTAGTTTACTTTCAATATGCACCTCATCATGGTCTTTTTATTACTGATCAATTTTCATGCTGAAGCTTCCGACTATTGTCAGAAAAGAGTGGAAGCAAAGCTGATTCAAATCATCTCCCAAGAAAAATTTGACGGTAGCTGTTAAATTAAAACGAAGACTAAAGTATTGCGTTTAAAGCCTCCTAATGCCGAGAGCGGTACATATAATTGCGAGATGCCTGGATTAGGTATTAAAAATATGACAATAGTAGTTCCTAATAAAAAGGAACGACTGAAGCTTAATTCAATGATCGGAAAGATAGTCATTTTAAAATATGAAAAGAGCTGCGGTGAGGATAGCGAATGTTTGGAAATTTGGAAGTTTCCTTTTGAAGACTAACTTTGGCCATCTGCCACTCCTATAAATTTCAACGGCTGGACGATTTAGAATTGATTCAGCCGTTCTATTTTTCAGGAATTTCCTAAGCTCAATAAAGCGCTGTCGAGTAGTCATATAATATTCTCCTAATAAATAAAGTTATTGTGAGAAGATTTATTTCCCTCACAGAACCGTACTTGCGATTTTCCCGCATACGGCTCTTCGTAATATTCACGTGCTAGAAAATCCGGTATAAAAGTTATGATGGATCGCAGGCGTGGGAAGAGGATGTCGCTTGAGGTACAGTGAATAGCCCTCAAGGTTAAAACTCTTTTTCTGACTGCGCCGGTTAAGCCACTTAAATACTAACCGCTTAACCGTGGAGTTAAAGTCGTTAATACTTCGGTAGTTTCCACTTACCCCATAATATTGAAAGTGCCCTCGTAGCTTTGCCTTCAATATTTTCCATATCACTTCGAGCTGATAGAGATTGCGTGAGTTTTTCAACCACAGATTCATCTCCGTTATTTTCGCTGTGAACTTTTTCCGATCTGTTTTCCGACCAAGCTTAAAAGTGTTCTTCTTCGTTCGGTCAATAAAGTGAGTAAAGCCTAAAAAGTTAAATGTTGCTGGACGCTGCTCTTTGCTATGCGCATTTTGCTTGGCAAATCGACCAAACTCAATCACACGCGTCTTCTCTTCTGAGAGCTCAAGATTAAATTTCTTGAGCCTTGCAGTCAGGGCTTCGCGGATTTTAATGGCGTCGTCTTTGTATTGTACACAGATGATAAAATCATCAGCGTATCTAATCATTTCAACGACTCCACGACAGTTTCGCTTCACCACTTTCTGCATCCAAAGATCCAGCACATAATGAAGATAGATGTTGGCAAGGATCGGAGAGATCACGCCACCTTGAGGTGTGCCCTCATCAGTTGCGTGAAGCTTTCCTTCTTCCATGTATCCATTCTTCAAAAAGCGTTTGATCAATCGAAGAAGGGCTGGATCGTTAATTCTCACGCTCAAGAACTTCATCATCCATTCATGATCGACATTATCAAAGAAGCCTTTGATGTCGGCATCGATGACGTGGTTGATCGGATTCATCATGATAACCTGGTTCAGTTGCTTGAGCGCTTGGTGACAGCTCCGGTGAGGTCTAAAGCCGTAGGAAAAATCTAGAAAGTCGACTTCGTAAATGGATTCTAGTATCCGCACAATCCCGCGTTGAACGATTTTATCTTCAACCGACGGAATTCCAAGAGCCCGTTCTTTCCCATTTGCCTTTGCGATATATGACCTTCGCACCGGCTGCGGTTTGTACGACTGGGCTTTCATGCGAGCGACTAGTGCCGCTACATTCGCATCTAAATTCTTTCCGTATTCTTCGACACTCACACCGTCAATGCCGGCCGCTTTTCCGCGCTTAAGCATTCCAAAACATTCCTTTAAGCTTTCTTCCCCTAGCAGATACGCAACATTATTCACGCGACATTTCTCGTCCCGTTTCACAAGCTCCGATATGAGATTTAATTTCGTTTGCATGTATTTTCCTGACTCTGAAGTTCAGTACCTGTTTCCTTAAATCTCTGCATACTAACGCTGATCCCTTCAAGTGAGGCTCTTTCCTCGCGCCGGACATTACTCCGACTACTCCTTTAATACGAACCAGTCCGACTTCCTGCTATTCATCCCCGCATCCTCTCTTTTTCAGATTGTTTGCCGGTATCCATTGCTGGAAAATAACAGGATCTCCCAAGTTCCGATCGCTTCTCAATGACTTCGTACCGCGGACTTAGACCCCGAAAGAGAAAACAAGTTCTCGCATTACGACCTTGCTCTTACTGCCTTCCGATACATGAACATCGTCGGCCTCTTTAACACTGGAAAATTTCGGGGCTCAATACCTTCACTTGCGTTGCGGTCCAACGTCTCCTGTCTTGCGGCTTCACGGATCTTGTTACCGCCACCCGTGCGCATTAAGTTTCAGGCCGCCTGCTCGGCTTTGCCTGCGTCGGATTTCTTACCGACAAGAAACGATCGATTTAGCTTGGCGCACTCATATTTATTCCTTGAAGTTTTGGAAACCAATATTGTTGATTAAAACCAAAGACTCTAAATGTTACGTTTTTTCATCAGAAGACGCGCTCTCAGCATCAAGAGAGTTAGCTCTGATTTGTAAAACTGAAATAACATCAGATGTTAGATTCGTGGCATAGTTGAAGGAGAGAGCTTGAAGAAACTTGATGTTGATTGTGATAAACTAATCTCTCTGTGTGGGATAATGGCTGTAACGACAAACAAGATTATTTGCGAGAAATACCCACCATTAGAAAATATTAAGCTAACCGAGTTTCTTGCCTTTTATGCGGTCGCCTGTCTTGCTGAGATTCTCTCTATGTTCGCCTCAGAGCACGATGAGGCTGCTTTTAATTCTTGGTATAAAACAGCTTTAGTTCCTGTGCTGAATAAAAAATATCAACATGGGTCCACACTACTTATTGATTGCATGGAAGCAAAAGCCACTTTTATAAAACAAGCTGAAAAAATAAAATTTGAAAACCATGAGGAGCCATTAAAAATATTACCCTGCTCAGTTGGCGGGTGGCTTTTAATTAATTTAGTTGGAAAAGATTTTGCAAAGCAGAATATGGAAATTGCAGAAATTCTTGGTGGTTTAGCAGAGCGCGATGGGCAGGAAATTTTGCGC
Organism: Oligoflexia bacterium; assembly: GCA_034439615.1. Lineage (NCBI taxonomy): Bacteria > Pseudomonadati > Bdellovibrionota > Oligoflexia > Oligoflexia bacterium. Next base: position 61,339 of record JAWXAT010000010.1, read on the forward strand.
ACGCTAGCATAATGTCAAAGCTATTCATCGGGTCATCCATACCGTGGACTCAGTGTTTGTGTCCCAGAAAACTCATGGAAATAGAAAATTTGTGTATATAGGAAGAGTAAAAAATAAAGTAAACACCGTCATCGGCAATATTCTGTCGGCCATTACCTATTACAAGCAGCTTAACAAGTTTGTTAGGTTCGAGTTGAATGAAAGTGATTTAGTTAAAGCTCAAATCCTCAATATCTTGCAAAAAAAGCTGGGCAATGATCACCACAACTCCATATTAGCGACGGAGCTCTCTGAAGCTATTATAAACATGATTGAAGCCAATGACGAATCCCTTGTTTTGGACAGAGTGAGCAAGCATTTTGGACCACTGCTTGAATTAATAGTGCACAAAACTGGATTACTCTGCGGTGTTGCAGGACTGTGGGAATTAAATCTTAAATTTCTTGCACACAAACTGAATATTGATGTTTTTGAGGAGCGTCGAGACGAAGTAAGAACCACTAACTTATCAGTAATTTGCAAAGAGATAAATCGTCGTTACCCTAAAATTAAAGTGGATTTTGAATTTCATGGGAATATTCGCCATTGCCTGTTTCATGGGAATTTCAAGCAGCTTAGGATAATGATGGAGTTAAAGTTGAGTGCTGAAGATAGAGAAATTCTGAAGAGTAAAATTGTTGCCCTCCATTTCGGGAAACAAGGAAATGATCGCTTCACAATGTCTGACGATCAAATGTCAATTAATCAGGCCATTGAGATGGGTCCATTTTTTTGGTTTTATCGGGCGGTAATTCTAAACTTATTGATTTTGTGGTTCGGGAATTTGAACATGGGCTTGCTCTAATCGAAAAGCTAATCATGATCCAGGGTGTGAGCTTTGATGACTGCGCTGGTATTTTTGATCAGCTGGCGATTGAAGGAAGAAGGCTGACGCCAATACAGGAGGAGCGTCTTTTTCAGCAGCATAAAAGATTCGCGCCGCATTTTACCGACACTAGAGAAGACTTTATTAAGCGACTATATCAATCCTTTGATGTTGTTGTTGCGTAGGTTTCAGCCGTGGCGGCATTGGGCCGACTACACTCCGGTGCGCCTAGGACCCTATATGGACCCTAAAATAAAAAGTCTTGAAACCCAATTCTGGTAAGTGTTTGAAAAGATTGGTGCGGCCGGCAGGAGTCGAACCTGCGACCCTCAGATTCGTAGTCTGATATTCTATCCAGCTGAACTACGGCCGCATCGAGGGAAATAAAGAAAGAAATGGATAACACTGTGTGACCCGGTTTGCAACCCTCTAAAACTTGCCCAATGTTATTGAAATCATTAGAAGATGTGGATTATCTACACGATTTTACATAACATTTACTTTGATCAACAATTAATGAGGGCGGCGATGACAATTCTTCAAAGCATTATCCTTGGAATCGTTCAAGGTTTGGGAGAATTTCTCCCCATCTCTAGTTCCGCTCACCTTATTATAGTTCCGTGGCTTATGGGCTGGCCAGATCACGGCCTTACTTTTGATATCGCACTTCACTTCGGCACACTGACAGCGCTTCTTATTTATTTTCATCGCGAGTGGTACGAATTAAGCCTTGCTTGCCTCCGCTTACGGCCAAAACATTTCAAGCCCGGAGCTCTTAATAACGACACCAATCTTAGGCTTGCACTTTATATTGTGATCGCAACAATACCGGGTGCGATTTTAGGCCTCTTACTTGAGCACCATGTAGAGACTGTGTTTCGTAATCCAAAACTCATCGCATTTACTCTAAGTGGCATGGGTATAGCGTTGTGGATTGTGGATAAGAAGGCGCCGAAATCTCGAGACATCGTAAGTCTCACATTAAAAGATGCAGTGATCATTGGCATCTCCCAAGGCCTTGCATTGTTTCCGGGAATTTCAAGATCTGGCATCACAATCACAACTGGTCTCTTACGTGGACTCGATCGCGGAGCTGCCGCAAGATTTTCATTTATGCTTTCAATGCCCATCACAGCGGGTGCTTGTATTTTAAAACTTCGACATCTAACCGCCGCTGATTTTACAAATAGTTTTATCGTAGGAGTAATCGTTGCAGCAATCTTTGGTTACTTAGCAATTGGTGGATTAATCAGGTTTTTGCAAACAAGGTCATACGGTGTATTTGCCGTCTATCGCGTGGTGTTGGCTCTTATTATTGGGGTGGTGATTTTTTACCGCGGTTAATTCAAATTCAATCTTTTCAAATACAGGTAAAAGATTTTTTAAAACCGTGATGTCACCCTCGATTTTTCCCCATATTTTTTCACTCTTTATATTTTCTTTTTGGGAAACCAAGCGAATCCAATCTCTTAGATTTAGAGTTACGACGCTTTGAACTCCGATAAGATTTACTACTTCGTGAGGCAAAATATTTCGAACAGATATGTTTTGAGTTTCACCACGTTCCAAAAGATATGAATCCGTCTTGCCACTATGACAAACTCTAATCTCCACACACCCTTCTCCACGCCCTAAAAATGAACACATAAGTCTTAGAGTGAGTGAAACATCTATTTGTTCTTGTGACCCAGGTTTTCCCCAGATGTTTTGATTAGCCCAAATAAAAACCCGCCTTAACACTGGCATAAACGATTTACCAATTTCAGTTAATTGATATTCTACGCGAGGTGGTGCTTCAGAATATTCTTGCCTCACAATAATGCCTTTTACACAGAGATGTTCAAGTTTACGCGTGAGCTGATCCATGGAAATACTTGAAATATTCGCTTTAATAGTTTTAAATCGCTTGGGCCCCATCATGAGTTCGCGCAAGATTAGTAATGACCAACGATCACCAATAATATCTGCACTGCGCGTAATAGGGCACCATTGTTCATTACTCACAAAATAAGAGTATCAACATCAAGGTTAAGAATCTTTGGGAATACGCGAGACAATCAATTTTTAGACATTGGTCCTAAAACAATATACCAAATCGAAGTTGGCTTTACGATGAGTTTGTTTTTGCAACATCACTCCTTTGTGACTAAACTTTTTAGTCTATGATTCAAGTAAAAGGTCTATCTAAGGTATTTCGTGTTCATCAAAAAGAAGCGGGTCTCAAAGGCTCTATTCGATCACTTTTTAATAGAAAGTGGCTCGATAAGTGGGCACTCAACGATGTATCTTTTGACGTTAAGGCTGGTGAAATCGTAGGCCTTGTCGGTTCAAATGGCGCAGGTAAAACCACACTCATGAAACTTCTTGCGGGAATTGTTCACCCCACCTCGGGTGAAGCCCATGTGCTTGGACACATTCCGTGGGAAAGAAACAATGATTTTCGCCGACAAATTGCTTTGATCATGGGGCAAAAAGCGCAGTTATGGTGGGATCTTCCTGCCGCTGATTGTTTTTTATTATTAAAAGAAATTTATCAGATTCCCGATGATCTTTACCATTCAACTTTAGACGATTTGACAAACGCACTTCAGGTAAAAAAACAACTCAACATTCAGGTGCGGAGATTAAGCCTGGGTGAGCGCATGAAGATGGAACTTGTTGCAGCACTCTTACATCAACCTAAAATTGTTTTTTTAGATGAACCCACTATAGGTCTTGATTTAGCTGCACAAAAAGCAATTCGTGAGTTTTTACTTCACTACAGAAAATTGCACAACCCTGCAATGATCGTTACGTCTCACTACATGGAGGACATCACACGTCTTTGTGAGCGTATTATTATTATCAGAGAAGGTCAGTTTATTTATGACGGACCCATTGGCAACGTAGCTAAAAAATTCACCTCTCATAAATTAATCTCAGCACATCTTGATACAATTTCTACTTCAACTGAACAAACCTCTATCGCGAGTCAGTTAGGCATTGATGTAAGTGATGTCATTGTTCAAACTTCTGAACTCATTAAAGTTAAAATTTCACGAGATAGAATCGCAGAAGTTTCTGCTCAAATTTTAAAATTACTTCCAGTTGTTGATCTTACCATTGAAGAACAAGACATTGGAGAGGTGATTTCTTCACTCATGCGCGGAAAGAAGGACTTTCTTTGATTCCTAACTGGGTTAAAGATGTCTACACTCTTGAGCTTAGAAAAATTTTTTCTTACCGTGTTGATTTTTGGATGGAATTTTTAGGCTCAATCGGAATTCATCTCACAGCCGCATATTTTCTTTGGAAAGCGATATTTGAAGCAAACTCCGCAAGCACTATCGGAGGATACACGTTTGGCCATATGATGGTTTATTATCTACTTGTTCCATTAATTGAAAAATTAGTTCGCGGACACGAAAGAGGAAATATTTCAAATGAGATCTATGACGGCAGCCTCACCCGCTATCTTATCTACCCACTGTCTTTTCTTGGGTATAAGTTTGTAACAAATATTGCCGTGAGTACGATTGGGGTGCTTCAATTTTTTTTGATCATGATTATATATTTAATATTCTTTGATGTGCCCCCGACAGTTCACTTTAACTTAACAAATACTGTCATGGCATTTATCGCCATAGGCTCCGCAAGTATTTTATTTTTTCTCATCACCGCAAGTCTAGAATGTATCGCCTTTTGGGCTGACAGTATTTGGAGCTTACTTGTCATGTTGCGCTTTTGTATCGGAATGCTCGGGGGCGGAATGATTCCACTCTCACTATTCACGCCACAAGCTCAAGAGATCTTAAGCTATCTTCCCTTTATTTATATTGCTTCATTTCCCATTCGCACACTCACAGGTGAAGTTTCGTTTACACAATGGGGACAAGGAATGTTTATATTATTTTTTTGGATAGCAGTTTTTGCTACGGTTTCTAAAACCGTACTCAAGCGAGGGCTTTACCAGTACTCAGGTGTAGGGATATGAAGATACTTCGCTACTTGAAACTCTATGGTTACTTCGTACGATTTTCTGTGAGTCGTTCTATGGAATTTCGAATTGATTTCTTTTTTCGCATTATCATGGATCTTCTTTATTATGTCGTTAACCTCGCATTTTTTCACATTCTCTACAAACACACACCAGCACTGGCTGGGTGGCGCGAGCCTGAGATGATGGTGTTTGTATCTGTGTATTTACTTATTGACGCCATCAATATGACCTTATTTTCAAACAATATGTGGATATTGCCAAGTCTCGTTAACAAAGGGGATCTTGATTATTATCTAATACGCCCAGTTTCTTCTTTGTTTTTTTTATCGCTCAGAGAGTTCGCATTTAATTCATTTATTAATTTAATTATCGCCTTAGGAATTGTCGCGTGGGCATTTATGAATTACCCGCACCCCATTTCATTTTTTCAGATAATATTTTTCTTTTTTAACGTCTGCGTAGGTACCCTGCTTTATTTTTCAGTACGCCTCATTACATTACTTCCTGTTTTTTGGACTCATTCTGCTCGAGGATTTGACGCCTTATTTTGGCCAATGACGCGTTTTATGGAAAGACCTGATCGTATTTTTAATGGATGGACACGGGTTTTATTTATTACCGTTTTACCATTTAGCTTAATGGCGTCTTATCCAGCGCGATTGTTTTTAGATCAATTTGATCCATTAATTTTTTTACACCTTATTAGTGCCGCTATTATCTATTTTTTACTTCTCATCTGGGCATGGAATCGTGCACTCAAAGTTTATAGTTCCGCCTCTTCTTAACCGCCCCACATTTACTCACTCGAGTTATTTTGCCCCAACTAAACGCATTATAACTGAGGTGATTTGAGGCCCAAACATTGCAACACCAGACATTAGCGGTTTTTTCATCCCTTAATACCTCGACCTTCCTCGAGATCATTTCATAAAAAATTAAACAAATTAATAGAATTTCCGAAAAGTAACACATGAGTAGGCTCTACATTGTGCTCTTAAGCATAGCCGCATTTTCGATCTCTTTAATTGGGGCGACATTTTCCGTTGTGGGCCTCGCGCAACTTTTTTCTGGTGCCGGCAAGTCAGTAGCTCTTATGGCCGCAGCACTTGAATTTGCCAAAATAGTTTCTGCAGGTTTTTTATACCGCTACTGGGGCCATGTTAATAATCTCATGCGATATTATCTTTCTATCTCAGTAGTTGCACTAGTGGCAATCACGAGTATGGGTATTTTTGGGTATCTCTCTAACGCCTATCAAAAATCTTCACTGGGTTTAAAAACTCAACTTGTGAAAATTGAATCTCTTGAAGGCGAAAATTTACGTGTCGTTGCAGAAATCAAAGAGGTGCAACAATTTATTGATTCAATCCCACGAAATAGAATTACCAAAAAATTTGCATTTCAAAAAGAATATGCCCCCTATATTCGAAAACTCAGAGAAAAATCTGATGGCATTTCAAAAGAAGTTCAAGTTATGAAACTTGAAATTTTAAATACGCAAACAAAAATCGGCCCCATTATTTATGTGGCCAAAGAACTTGGCACGGATGTGGATACGGTTGCAAAATATTTGATATTCTTATTTGTAAGCGTATTTGACCCTCTAGCAATTTGCCTTGTTTTTGCCACAAGCCTTGCCATAAATCTGCGTGAAAAATATCGTGGAAATGAACGCCGGATCGCCGCACATTCATTAAGCAACCCTGTTGACCACCGCCTTAAGAAAGCCAGCTAATACTTGCAAATTAAAACAAGCCGTAGTAACTCTCATGTCCATGACAAAAGGACCTATTTCACAATTTATTGAGAAAAATTTTTTGCACTTCAATGCCGCAAGCCTTGTTGACGCCGCCAAAGGCTACAACAAGCATCTTGAAAGTGGCGGCAAGATGTTTGTCACACTTGCGGGTGCGATGAGTACTGCTGAGCTTGGCATTTCATTAGCCGAAATGATCAGACAAGATAAGGTTCATGGAATTTCATGTACGGGTGCAAATTTAGAAGAAGATATTTTCAACCTCGTTGCGCACAATCACTATAAACGAATTCCTGATTACCGATCACTTAGCACTGCACAAGAACAAGAACTATTAGAACAACATTTGAATCGCGTTACAGATACTTGTATTCCCGAAGAAGAAGCAATTCGTCGTATTGAGAGAGTCGTTCTTGACGAATGGGCAAGCGCTTCAGATAAAAAAGAGAGCTATTTCCCCCATGAGTATTTATATAAAATAATCAGAAGTGAAAAATTAGTTAAGAGCTACCAAATTCCTGAAGAAAACAGCTGGCTCGTTGCCGCTTGCAAAAAGAATTTACCCATTTTTGTGCCAGGCTGGGAAGACTCAACATTAGGAAATATTTTCTCAGCTCGTTGTATTCAAAATAAACTCTCCCCCCGAGCAATGAAGAGCGGGATTGAATACATGATAAATCTTGCTGATTGGTATGAGAAAATGAGTAAACACTCTGTTGGTTTTTTTCAAATTGGTGGCGGTATTGCTGGGGATTTCCCCATTTGCGCAGTTCCCATGATGAGACAAGATCTTGAAAAAGACGTTCCGCTTTGGGGATACTTTTGCCAGATAAGTGATTCTACGACAAGCTATGGCTCTTACTCAGGTGCTGTTCCAAATGAAAAAATCACCTGGGAAAAACTCGATGCAACAACTCCCAAATTCATTATCGAATCTGATGCAACGATTGTTGCTCCTCTGATTTTTGCTTATGTTTTAGGCAAATAAGACTCCAGCTATAGACATTCTTCATGGTTAATATGCGCCCGTCGGTTGCCCCATTGCAGCTGATATGTTATGTTGTACACGAATTTAACTTGTGAGTGTGTTGCCAGATGGTCGAAGTAATTTGTATAAGTTGTAAATCACCAAAAGCCTCAATTAAATGTGGGCTTTGCGCATGTGCCATTTGCAAAAACTGCACTGAATTTCTTGATACTGAAAAATACACTTTCATGAGTCAAAAACCAGAAGAGCTTTCCCATGAACAGTATTGTCCATTTTGTTATACTTCAAAAGTTCAACCGACCATAAGAAGATACAACGAAATTCTACGACGCGCAAAAGTTGTGATTTTCATCGACACAGCTCGCAGAAAACCTTTGCCACTTTTAGAAAAATCAAAAGATCCGATTCTTGTACAAGATTGCACAGATCGAGAAGAAACTATTTTGCGATTGGCCTTTTTGGCTGCCGAAAAAGGCTATAATGCTGTTATTAAAGCAAGCGTTGACCACAAAAAGGTTAGAAACTTTGGTTATCAAAAAATGAGTTGGCACGGCAATGGGTTTCCCGCACAACTTGACAGTGCAAAGCTTGAGCGCCAAGAAGAATAAAGGACTCACTTTAATGTCTGAAAAATCAGAACAAATTAAAAAATCTAAAAAAACACGTGAAGCAAAACCTGGCGAGCTTCGTGCTATTAAGATTCTTGAGACTATTGAAAAATTCAGTAAACGACCCGAAGCACGAATGGATCTTCAACGCCTTCTTGATCGACTTTCACCAGACGGAAAAATTTATGCAAGGCATCTAATAATGTCAGGCCCATCTGGTAATGCGGCAACAGTGACGGCAACCGGGCTCACAATTAAACAAATTGAAGATGCCATGCTTGAAATTGAAGACGGCCTAAGCATCACGACCTAAGTCTAGATCGATTTTTTTCTAAAACATCTCTGCATTTGCCCAAAATTTCTACCGATGAGATTTTAGAGGTGAAAACATGTCAAAACATCATCCTGACGCAATTTTTTGGAGTTTAAATTTCAGAAAAAATAAATCCGCAGAAATATCGCGTAATGCGTTTTTAAAAAACATTCCGTTTTTTGCCCATCTTACAGATAAACAACTTAAAATTCTTGCGCAAAATATGCACGAACGTAGATATGAAGAAGACGAATTTTTATTTGAGCTCAATCACCCCGGCGCTGCACTTTTC
>JAWXAT010000011.1 GCA_034439615.1 Oligoflexia bacterium
AAATAAAAACTGTTCCACCGGCCCCACCGCCACCGCCACCACCTCCACTACCGCTTGATCCGCTGGAACCTCCATTTTCTCCATTTGCACTAAATTTTTTCATACCAGGACCTATAAGATCAATTTTTCTTGCTGAAATAATAATAATTCCACCGCCAGTACCACCATTTCCTCCGTTAAAGGTGGGGACATAACTTCCTCCTGCGCCAGAACCACCCATAAATAATTTTCGACATCCAGGGCAATCATCAGCAACTACAAAATTAGTTTCACCAGATATTGCGTTATTTCCGCCAATTCCATTACCACCCAAACCAATATTTGAACCAGCCCCACCGCCCGCGGCTACGCCACTTTGACCTGCATCACCACAATTGGGGCCATTTGCTCGTTGGCCTGAGTTGTTGTTTGATATCCCGCCAACTCCTCCAGCAAAACTTCCGTTTGTGTTGCCAAAGCCTGCCGCATCGAAGTTAACATAACCTCCATCTGCTGAAATAGTCATCGTATCAGCTACTTTAACGGCGATAATTCCACCGCCATTATCAAGTGACCCTGATGACAGATTAATATTCATACCTGTTGCTTGAACCTTAAAATTTTTAAAGTTATGCACGCGCACGAGAACGAGTACGCAGATACTGTCAACATGTCCTGAGAGACTTGCGCTAATTGCGGCTGCATTTATTGTGGTAGGTTGTGGCGAAATAGGGCGATCAAGTGTGATGTTTGAAATATAACCGCCAGCACTTTCGGTTTTTTTCACAATACCAAAACCATATCGACCAGCTTCTAAATCTTTTCCACATATTGTTTCTGGGTATGCTGCAAGTGCGTGCCACATCACTTCATCACCTGGTAGAACATCTGTTGATCCAAATTGCGAAGACTCCATGGTGAGTTTTCGACCGTTGGTGGTGCCAATGACACGTGATAAATTTACCAATCTTTTACCGTTTGAAAATGAATCCCCTGATGACATTGAAGCTATCACAGTCACATCTCCATCAGTGCCGCGGCCAAATGTGTATTGTGAAAATGACGAGAGCAAACTGGTTTGCGGAGTCGCAGAAGTACACCCCAATGCGATCAGGAGCAGCGATAATCCAATTGTCTCAAACCGAACAAACGTGCGCATTTACGTACCTCCATCTATGTAGTGTCGGCTTATATAAGACAGGACTTAAGTCATTTGACTTAAGTCCTGCTAAGTAGTTGTAAGTGTTTGAAATGCTAAAGTTAAACATGCTTAAGGAGCATTAAATAAATCCTCAGGCACAATAATAACGGGATCCTGTGGTGTTTGATTATCTGTGTAAGTGCCATCACTTGTGCCAGTGGTGGGGAGTGGTTGTTCTTGAGTAGTGTCAGGATAACTCACCTCAGGTGTTGGCAAAGTTGCGGGAGGGGGAATTGGTGCACGCGTTGCTGATTTTACTTTGATGACGGGTTTTAACAGGCAACCACCATTACCTTGAAGCACTACTGAATCGTCAGCGTCAAAATCAAGAGTGATGGCATAAGAATACCCAGCCTCAGTTGTGAATGCAGGATTAAATAATATCTTCACACCAGAAGTTTGTGCACTTGGTGTTTTCATCTGACAAACAGAACCATTATTCATGACGACGTTATTTCCATCTGCGAGAACAAGTCTCATTTGATGAAAGGTAACACCATCGGGGAGTTTTAAATCTCCCATTGCTTTTAAAATACCGTTTCTTAACTTCAGCAAATCTACAAAACCTAGATTTTCTGCAATGATCAATCGGCCTTGAAGACTTCCTTTTTGTACAAAAAGTTCTACGTGTTTTATATTAATATTTACTGATGAAGCGTCATCAAGGGGTTTATCAGTTAATGTAATTCTCAGTGTTGAGGGAGTGTAGGCGTAGGCTTTATCGCCAGAAGCGAGAGAGCCACCATTATTGGAGCCAGAATTACATGCGACTGCAAAACCAATTGCAGAAATAAGTCCGAACATACGCGCAATAAGAACTAACCTATTATTGTACTTACGCTTATACATATGTATTCTCCTTTTCCAAACTATACGCTGACATAAGCGCTTGCTTGGGTTTGCACTTCCGTTAGGAATTGCTTTGGTTTATTTAATGGATTTAGAAGAATACATGCAGCGGTATGAGTTCATAATACCGCTATTCACTTGGTGCTTCAAATAACCTACTTACCAGTTGGATTAACAGTGAAATTCAAATTTGCTGTCTATGTTTTTGACAATAAATCTAAATTTCAATGCTGTAAGTCCATGCAATAGGTTTTTTTGTAACCGAATAAGGTGAAAATAAAGTTTCAAAATTTATATGTGTTTTTAACTAAGTTTGAGTGGGTTTGAAAAACAAATTACAAAAAGTAAGGCCGTGCATTTTTGTAATCAGCCGCCCAAATAGGCTTCGCGTACTTTTGAATTGGTGAGAAGTTCTTTGCCAGGCCCGGTGAGTACAATTTCACCTGTCTCAACAACATAACCACGGTGTGAAACATTGAGTGCCTGATGGGCGTTTTGTTCAACGAGTAAAATCGTTGTGCCCTCTTTATTGATCTTTCTAATGATATTAAAAATTGTATCAACGATTTGTGGTGCTAAACCAAGGCTGGGCTCATCGAGCAATAAAAGTTTAGGCTTTCCCATAAGTGCTCTAGACATTGCGAGCATCTGTTGTTCACCGCCAGAAAGTGTTCCGGCTTGTTGCTTTAAACGTTCTTTAACACGCGGAAACAGTGAGTAAACATATTCGAGGTCTTTATTAATTTCAGCTTTTGAATCTTTACGTGTGTAAGCACCCATCTCTAGATTTTCAAGTACCGTCAAGTTCGCAAAAATTCCTCTACCTTCGGGAGATTGCAAAAGCCCGAGTCGTACAATTTCATGGGCTTTCATGCCGTGAATGGGTTTTCCTTCAAAAAGAATTTCACCAGAAACGGGTTTTAAAAGACCACTGATGGTTCTTAGTGTTGTGCTTTTGCCTGCACCATTGGCGCCGATAAGAGAAATAATTTCACCTTTATTGACTTCAAAACTTACACCCTTAAGGGCTTCGATGTTTCCGTATTTTACGCGAATATTTTTAACGGAAAGTACAGACTCACTCATGCGTGAGCCTCCACCGCAGCAGAACCCAAATAAGCTTCGATAACTTTTGGATCTTTTTGAATTTTCAGTGGGTTGCCTTCACAAATAATCACACCGTGATCAAGTACAATAATACGTTCGCAAATTCCCATAACAAGTTTCATGTCGTGTTCAATTAATAAAATTGTAACGCCGAATTTTTTTCTAATCTCAGCGATAGTTTCCATTAATGAATGGGTTTCGCTGTGATTCATACCTGCTGCAGGCTCATCAAGCATGACAACCTTGGGGTTAGTGGCAAGGGCTCGTAAAATTTCAAGGCGCCTTTGTTGCCCATAGGGAAGTGATCCTGCTAATTCATTGGCTCTGTCTTGTAGATTAAATATTTTTAATAATTCTAGGGAGCGCTCAATGCCTTCTTTTTCTTCTCGCTCCATACGCTTTGAAATCAAAAGAGCTTCAATCATTGAGTAAGTTGTGTGTTGATGAGCGGCGATGCGCAGATTATCTAATACTGAAAGTGCTTTAAAAAGCCTGATATTTTGAAATGTACGAGAAATGCCTCGTTTTGAAAGTTCAAAAGGTTTTTCACCTTTGATAGGAAGGCCAGCGAATTTAATTTCTCCGCTTGTGGGTTGGTAAACCCCAGTGAGCATATTAAAAACAGTGGTCTTGCCAGCGCCGTTGGGGCCAATAAGGCCAACCAGTTCACCTTTTTGTAAATTAAGTTGAAAGTTTGAAACGGCCACAAGACCACCAAACTTAATTGTTACGTCTTTTGCTTCAAGTAGAGCGTCTGACATATTTCTTCCATAAATCTGAAATTTCTAAGCTACCAAATAAACCCTGAGGTTTGGTCAGCATGAGAATAATGAGGGTCAATGAGTAGATGACCATTCGAAAATCAATACGTGTGATTTCTTGAAGAGGTCTTAAAGCTTCAGGTAGCAGTGTAATGATAATTGCGGCAACAACACTTCCACTAATGCTACCCATGCCGCCAAGTACGACCATTACAACAACGTCAATGCTCTTCATAAAACCAAATGAACTTGGATTTAAATATGAAAGATAATGAGCAAAGATAGAACCGGCGATTCCGGCAAAGAATGAGCTAATTACAAATGCTTTTACTTTATATTTTGTTGTGTCGATACCCATTGCTTCAGCAGCGATTTCATCTTCACGAACACTTAAAAAAGCGCGCCCATGTGTAGATTTCATAAGTCTGACTACTGTGAGACAAGTAATAAACACCCAAGCCATGGTTCCAAAAAAACCAACTGACTTTGGAATGCCATACATCCCACGTGCGCCACCAACTGCTTCTACGTTTAAAAGTACGACACGAATAATTTCTCCAAAACCCAATGTCACAATCGCAAGATAATCACCTTTTAAGCGTAAGCTCGGAAGCCCAACGATGTACCCGGCAGCAGCAGCGAGTAGTCCGCCAGCAATGGTGTTACAAAAGAAATTAATTTCTGTGAACGGGCCTGCCCATCCAGGGAAAGTCATTGTGAGCCATGCGCTTAAATAAGCACCTGCTGCCATAAAGCCAGCATGACCAATAGAAAACTGACCTGTAAAACCATTCACCAAATTTAAGCTCACAGCTAAAATGATATTTATACCGCAATAAATAACCATGGCTTGTAGGTAGGGGTTCATCAGACTTGGAAATATAAAATCACAAGCATAAATAAGTGCAAAAACAAGGGCTGGCATAATAAGAGAGCGTTTAATGTTTAACATTAAACTTTCTCCACAGAAAATTTGCCTAAAAGGCCTGCTGGTCTAAAAATCAAAATGACTATCAATATTCCAAAGGCCAGAGCATCTCGATAAGTCGATGCTCCGTAACCGACAACAAATTCTTCAGCTAAACCCATGATAAGTGCACCAAGTACAGCGCCCGTAATATTTCCGATTCCGCCAAGTACTGCGGCAACGAATGCTTTTAAACCAATCATGATTCCCATTAATGGTTCAATCTTCGGGTATTTCATTCCAACTAGAATTCCGCCAGCTGCTGCGAGAGCTGAACCGATGACAAATGTCATGCTGATAATGCGATCAACGGGAATACCCATGAGACTTGCCCAAGCGCCATTGTAACTAGTGGCTCTCATGGCTTTGCCTAATTTTGTGCTGTGAATAATATATCGAAGTAACAACATCAAACCGCAGGTGGTCATGAAAATAGTAGCATCAAATTTATTGATACTCACTTCGCCCCATTGAAACACAACAGAGTCTTCTAAAATATTTGGAAATAATTGCGGAGTAGCTCCAAAAATAATTTGCCCTGAGTATTCTAAAAGTAAACTCACACCTATTGCAGTAATAAGTGCATTTAATTTGGGGGCATTTCTTAATGGTCTATAAGCAAGGCGCTCGATGAAAAAACCAAGTGCACCACATGCGGCCATCGCAATAAATAAAATGGTAAAGAAGTTCGTATAGCTGGGGCTATTACTAACGTTTAACCAGCGCGCGGAATAAAAGCCCGTAAACGCGCCGATCATGTAAACGTCTGAATGAGCAAAGTTAATGAGCTGTAAAATCCCGTACACCATGGTGTAACCCAGAGCGATGAGGGCGTAAATCATGCCTAAACTTATGCCATTGATTATGTGCTGAAAAAACTCTTCCAAAGATCAAACCTCAACTGCTGCAAACCAAATTTACGGATTAATTGTTGTGACGTACTTGTTGGTAGTTCCATCAACTTTAACAACAACTGCTGATTTTGTAGCGTTACGTTGTTCGTCGATAGTGATTTTTCCAGTAACACCTGGATAATCTTTGGTAGTCGCTAAAGCATCACGAATATCTGCTGGAGATAAAGACTTTGCGCGGTTCATAGCATCAACTAAAACCAAAGCAGCATCGTAACCCATGGCGGAAAGTCCGTCTGGTTCTACGTTGTACGCAGTCTTAAAGCGAGCGATGAAATCACGAGCTTTTGGATCTTCAGTATCCGTTGTGTAGTGATTGCTAAAGTATCCGCCATTGATGGCTTCTTTACCAATTTCAAAAAGTTTAGAGCTATCCCATCCGTCGCCGCCCATTAAAGGAACTTTGAGTCCTAATTGACGGGCTTGTCGCGCAATCAAACCAACTTCAGTGTAATAACCTGGGATAAAAATCGCCTCAGGTTTTACTTTTCCTGATTTGATTGATGTGAGCTGGGCTTTAAAGTCGATATCGTTTGAAACATAGGTTTGTTCAGAGACAATCACTCCACCCATTTTGGTGAAGGTTTCTTTAAAGAAATTAGCTAAGCCAACAGAGTAATCAGATTTTACGTCTTTCATAATCGCGACGTTTTTAACTTTGAGATGTTCACGAGCAAATTTCGCCATAACTGTTCCTTGAAACGGATCAATAAAGCACACGCGAAAAATATAATCTCCGACTTCAGTGACTTTAGGATTCGTTGAACTTGGCGTTAACATAGGGACTTTGTATTGTTGAGCAATTGGGGCTGCTGCTAATGATCTAGAGCTGGCCACTTCACCTAAAACGGCTACAACTTTATTTTGTGTGATGAGCTTTGTAACTGCAGTTGCAGCTTCTTCTGGTTTGCCTTGGTCATCGAGGGATAATAGTTTGAGTTTTTTGCCTCTTACGCCGCCAGCAGCATTAATTTCATTAAAAGCCAGTTCGATACCTTGGTGGGTGCTGATTCCGAAAGTAGCTTCTCCGCCAGTCATTGAACCATATTCACCAACTAAGATTTCGTTTGATTCTGCAGCGGGTGTTGCTGCGCTGTCGCCACCTTGTTTTGCAGTGCAACCTTTGGTGCAACCTGTAAGGGCTAATGTGAAGGAAATAAGTGCGACCAAAATTCGAATGCTCATGCAAAGTCTCCTTTGTATTCAAGCAAGTTGACGGCTTGAATTTGCGACATTAAAAACAACATATCTTGTTATCTCGACTCAGGATTTAGGTCAAATAGATAAAATGCTTTCTAAGCGAAGCCAGTCTTCATTAATTCGTTTTTTCTTAGTAAATGTATCTTTTAAGGGAACAGCGACGATTTTTAGGTCTTTTTCACCTGCCATGACAGCACATTGGCCACTTCTGATGAAGTCAACAGCCGCTGCGCCTAAGCGAGAGGCGAGATTGCGATCTTTTGCGGTGGGACTCCCCCCTCTTTGAATATGGCCAAGAATACAAACTTTCGCGTCAAAACGACTCTGTTTTTTAATCTCTTTGGCAAATTCATAAGCTTGCCCGGGTTTATCGCCTTCAGCGCAAATTAGCAGGCTTGATCGTTTTCCACGTTTGATTCCGCGGTTGATGATTGAAAGTACATGTTTGATTGAAACTTTATTTTCAGGAATAAAAACTTCTTCTGCTCCACAGGCAAGACCCACTTCAAGCGCAATATGACCTGAGTTTCGGCCCATGACTTCGACGATAAAAAGGCGATCATGGCTAGCAGCTGTGTCTCTGATTTTGTCGATGGCCTCAACGCCTGTATTTACGGCGGTATCAAAGCCGATTGTAAAATCGGTCCCATAAACGTCGTTGTCAATAGTGCCTGGCACTCCGATTATAGGAATTGTGTGTTCTTTCCATAAAGCTTGAGCACCTGTGAATGTGCCGTCACCGCCAATGGCAACGAGAGCGTCAAAACCCGCAGCTTTGAAATTTTTTGCGGCCTTGGTGCGGCCAGTAGCGTGATAAAAATCTTTGCATCGGCCCGTTTTAATGATGGTGCCGCCTCGTTGGATAATATTTGAAACTGAACCCAGATCTAAGGGTTTGTATTCTTTGTCGAGAAGACCTTGGTAGCCATGAATAACGGCTGTGACCTGAAGTTTATGATAAATACCTGTTCTTACAACCGCTCGTATGGCGGCGTTCATGCCGGGGGCGTCGCCACCGCTGGTGAGAACTGCTATGTGTTTTAGTTTTTTTACGTTGAAGTGGCTCATGCTTATTTACGTATGCTGTAAAGTTCCTTTATTCAACGTAAAAGTCGCGGGCTTTAGTGGTCGGCGGCATAAAAAAACCGCGCTACTATTATGCAACGCGGTCTCAATTTACATATTTATAAAAGCTTCTGTGTAGCTTTTATTATTTTACCATTTGTTTAAATTCACGGCCTGCTTTGAATTTGGGGTAGTTGCAAGCGGGGATGGTAATGGCTTTTCCTGTTTGAGGATTACGGCCTTTGCGAGTTTTACGTTTTGCTTTTGCGAATGTACCGAAGCCAACGAGTTTTACATCGTCACCTTTTTTTACAGTTTTGCGAATAACTTCGAGGGTGTTGTCTAAAGTCAATTCGATTTGGCTTTTTGACATTTTGGTAGCTTTAGCAACTGCTTCGATGAGTTCTGCTTTATTCATTGGTGTTACCCCTGTTTTGTTGTTGTGAACCAATCTTTTCCAAGACCGACCCGGTTTTTAATAAATTCAATTGTTATAGCAAAAGTAGGCCAAATAGCTCTTTTAAGGTCAAGGATTTTTTTGAATTATTCTTCTTCGTCTTTACTTGTCGGTTGGCTATCGTCTTCATCGTTTGGTTGGTGATCACTTGGAACAGCATGTTTTTCCATGGCCCAATCACCCAGATCAATAAGTTTGCATCGCTCAGTGCAAAAAGGACGAGTGGGATTATTCTCCCAGGTCGTCTCTTTTTTGCATTGAGGGCATTGAACCTTCATGGGTAAAGGCTCTTAGAATGTTGGGGGAGTAAATGGTGGAGTGTAACCACCTGGATAACCGCCGGGATAACTTCCAGGATAACTTCCGGGATAACCGCCGGGACCCATTGGGGGATAAACGCTTTGCTTTCGACGAAACACAAGGCCATGACCAAAATATCCACCATCCATTTTTACTTGAATAGAAATATTGCGATTCGCTTGAGCTTGGTCAATTGGAAATAATGGATTACCAGTTGAGGTAACTTCAAATGTCCACTGTGATGCCATGTCTGGTCTAAAAAATAAGCTTGTCGCAGTTGCAGATGATTCTGTCACTTGTGCTAAGCCCGTTAATGGAACTCCAGAACCAGAAGATGATCCGTGTATTCCGGAAGTCGTGTATCCACCGACATCAAGTACAACTCGCGCAGTTGGCGGTTGGCCATTTACAGTGGGATTAAAAATAATTTCAATGCGAGCACTCGTTGGTGGAATACTGCAGTTAGTGCGTTGGCCAAAAAGTACGTAGCGCTTACAATTGTAAAAGCTCTGAATAATTTTTGAACCTTTGTTTGAATCAATTGTTAAGTTGCCTTCGTAATAAAGTTGTCCGTTGGTGACTCCTAAATAGAGATCACAGCCCGGAGTACCTGG
>JAWXAT010000012.1 GCA_034439615.1 Oligoflexia bacterium
GATCAACTATGTTTGGCAAAATGCACTAGAAGGCTGGGGCGTTATTCCAGCAAGAGTTAATGCTCTGGGAAATGTGAAGCTTGATTTTTTAACTCTGTATGATCCATAGTGTAAGTTCGGTGATGTGATGCAAGAATTTTAAACTTTGTATGATCCGTTGAGTAAGTTTAGTAATCTAAAACAAGATTTTTTAACTCTGTATGATCCGTAGTGTTTGAAAGCACGTGTTGTTTACCCTGCAGTATACGAAAGCACAAACAATATGGCCCCGTTATTTGAAAGTACAAGCTAATAGCCTCGTCCATATCACAGTAAATTTAATGATATTCTTCATATTGGCTGATGGAATTAGTTGATTTCTCATTCGACGTTTCAATACGATGTTTAGGTTGAACACTTTTAAGATTGTATTTCTATTATTAGCGTTTTCTTCCGCTGCTGACGGCAGTTTAGAAATAGGCGTAGGTCTGAGTTCGTCTATGTCGGGAAGACATATTCCTGGCATGACGGCGGCTTATTTAGGAAATGATTGGGCGCTTTCCGGAACTTCCACCGGTGCGCACACGGCTACGTATTATACTTCAGCTTACACAGCTTCATATTACCGAACTTGGAATCCTGGAAAATTCTTTTGGGGAAATTTGCGGGCGGGATTTGGCGGTGGATTAGGTTATATTGAGCGAGGGTATCGTTCTTCCACATCTACTTCCAACTACGAAACGCGAACTGAAATTCTTGCTGGGCCAAGCTTTCGAGCTACATGGAATTTTTTGGGGCCTATGGTTTTCACATTTGATGGTCTCTATGGATTCGGAATTGCAACTATTGGTCTTCCACCTCTCATGCATGATCTCGTCATGTTTTCATTGGGGTGTGAAATTTGAAAACCATCGCGGTGAAGTTTCTTATTGTCGTATGTTTAATTTTAACGATCGTCACACATTCTCCTAAAGCTCATGCAAGCATGATGGATTTTCTACTTTTTTAGGTTTTAGCAGAGACACGGCACTTCCAAGTACTGCTCGAATTGGATGGAATTCTTGGGAGGCGGGTTTGTTGACCTACTCTATGATAGGAGCGGCTCAACTTTTTCGCTCAGATTCAAAATATGTTGCATGGGGATTAGGATATGTCTTTGGTAATAAGATTGGGTCGGGAGGTTTTTTCTCAGCCCTTGGTTGGGAGCCTCACTTGTTATCGGCATTAACTTTCAGAATTGAGCTCAATGTTGTGGCTGGTGGTAATGGTTATGTGAGAGGAGCGTTGTATGCGGGTCTTGGCCTTCGGTTTTAAAAAGCGTAAAATTCGTAAATTTATTTTTTCTATTTTTCTCTTAACCTTTATTGTGGGGTTTCGAACTTATCCTGAAATTGCAAGATGGAGAGTGAATACCGGAACACCAAAACTTTGGGTGAGATTTTGTGATAGAACCACCATCACAAATGATGATTTGCCCGCAGGGGATCCCGTTAAGGGGCAAGCTCTGAATTTTGATGTGCTCACTCAGTCGGTGTTGACCGATTATAACAATATCGTCACTTCATATTTGCGTCTCTATGATGCTGATACCGATTCTACTTTTGCATCATCGGATTCTACAAATCGAATCATCACAGTGTGTTACGGCGATGTGCAAGTTGGTCATAATGGTTCGAGCAGTCGGGAAGCTCGCAATGGCCTCATGGAAAAATGTCATATCACTTTGTCTAAGGAGTTAAAAACTTCGGCAAAATCTTTTGTAATGACTTTTACTCATGAATTAGGACACTGCCTCGGCTTAGATCATCCCCAAGACACAAACTATTCTATCATGTCATATTTCAGAACAATTAATCGTTTGCAACCTGATGACAAAATGGGGATTACCTATCTTTATGCCACTCATCCCAGTTATGCAGAAGAGGCGGCAACATTTGGACTTAGTTGTCGAGGGCGTTAAACCTTTTTTTTACTTCAATAACCATTTATGATTTAACAAATACTCAAGTGTAATTGCGACGCTTTCGCGAATTGTTTTTTTGGATTTCCAGCCGGTGGATTTTATTTTTTTACAATCTAGAAAAATAAAAGGGCTATCGCCGATCCAGCCGCGTTTTTCGCCGGTGTAATTGCGTTTTGGTTTTGCTTTCATGGTTTTGCAAATAACATCTAAAGATTGATCCACATTGATGTATTCATCAGGGCCAAGGTTAAAAATATTTATTTTCTCTTCAACAGTAGAAACCACATGCCAAAGTGCACGCACGCAATCGCCAATGTAGAGATATGCTTTTTGCTGTTTGCCATCGCCCAAAACTTCAATGGCTTTTGGGTTCTTTAAAATTTTAGCGGCAAAATCAAAAACATGTCCGTGTGTATAGCGTTCACCTAAAATAGAAACAAAGCGAAAGACATAACCTTTGATACCATAACCTTCAGCATAAGCTTGGATCAATGCTTCTCCCGCTAATTTACTTGCTGCGTAGAGACTTGTTTGTACCGGAAACGGTGCATTCTCAGGTGTGGGGAAAACTTCAGGCTCGCCATAAACTGAGCCAGTACTTGAATATGCAAACTTTTTAACACCCGCAAGGCGTGCAGCCTCAAGGACATTAAAGGTTACAGTAGTACCTTGCTCGAGATCTTTTCTAGGGTGTTTAAGGCCAAACCGTACGTCAGCATTAGCAGCTAAATGATAAACAATATCAGGCTTAAAATTTGAAAGTATTGTTTTGGTTTTTTTGAAATCGAGAAGATCAACTTTGAAAAATTTAAAATTTTTATTTTTATCTGCATTTTCTAGAAATTCTTTTTTTCCAGTTGAGAGATTGTCTAAGCCGATAACCTTGTGATTTAGACTTAAAAGATAATCACAAAGATTGCTGCCAATAAAACCTGCAGCTCCAGTAACAGCGATCTTGAATGTTTTTTGAGCCATGGGTTTTTATTTCACGTAAAGGGCGTTGACGATCATGTGCCAAACAACACCTTGCCAGCCTTCAGCGTGGGGTGTGATGTGTTTGTCATTTACAACGGGTATCAACACGCAAACATCAGATAATTCTTTTGCGGCTCCACCATTGCGACTAACAATAGATAGAATTTTTGCTTTGGTTTTTTTCGCAAGCTCCATCGCTCTCACAAGATTTTGTGAAGTAGTGGGTGAACCACCGCCAACAGAGAAAACAAGCAGGCAATCATTGCTGCTGAGTTGTGAAACTTCAAGCCAGCTTACAAAAACTGATTCCCAACTTTCATCATTAATTCGGGCTGTGAGTTCAGAAACGTTATCAGTTGGTGCGTATGTTTCAATGCGTGCCATTTTTCTAAAATCGTTAACAGCATGAGAGGCATTGGCCGCACTACCGCCAACACCTAATATAAAAAGACGGCCTTTATTTTTTTGAAGTGTTTTTAGTTCATCAATCATTGCACTGATTTTTGTTTGATCGACAGTTTGGCTAATTTTGATTGTCTCTTGTAGATATTGATTCACATAGGTTTGATTATCCATATTTCCCCTTAAAGGCTCATCTTTGTTCGATTTTGTGATAATTTGTGAAGTATTTCTCTCTGTGTGCTTCTAAATAAATGGTATTTCACCATAATGCGACCGATGGCTTTAACCTCACCAACAAAGATACGGCTTAATGATCGTTTACTCTCGCGGATGTCTGTCCATTGAACGCCCTTTTCAAATACGCGATAACCCAAGAGGTTAGCTCTGATTAAAACTTCTAAATCATTAAGCCCATCAGGTGCGACTAAATCACGGTAGAGAATTTTAGCGATGTGGTTTTTATAAAACTTAAAACCACATTGTGTATCAGGATAAAATTTCATTCCTAAAAATAAAATATTTCGAGCAACTACTCCCAAAACTATTCCCAAAGCATCTTTGAGCGCAGATTGTTGTCTTGTGACTTGAGATCCTTCAGAGCGTCTAGAGCCAATAAAAATATCGGCTCGGTCATCTTGAATGCATTTTAATGCTTCATGGATATAACGAGGTGGTGTTGAGAGATCTACGTCTAAAAAACCAACAATAGGAGCACTTGCTTCTATAAAACCTGCAGCTAATGAGTTGCCTTTACCCAAGGGTGGGTGATTGCGCATTACTTTAAGCGCTGCAAACTTATATTGGGAGCGATTTTTTTCTATAAGTGAAGGAAGTTCATCTGTGCCATCATCAACGATAATGACTTCTGTAGAAGATGAAAGATCACTTCCCAATTCTTTTTGTATTTCAAAAAGAGCCGGAATCACGACTTCAGCTTCATTATAAGTCGGTATGAGTAAACTCAAACTTGCATTAGGCATTGGGCAGATTTATCATTCTCAATGTAAAATTGTCTAGGGATTTCTAAGATTTACCTTTGCGTTAGAATTTTTGAGATGAGTAACAGCTTTCGGGTAAATTTGCTGGTCTTTATTTGTAGTTTTGCATAGTGTTTTACAAGCAAGAATATCTCCTGTTTCTTATATTTTCAGAAGGGATTAAATAATGGCCGGTAAAAAAATTGCGGTAGTCACTGGCGGTGCAGGCTTTATCGGCAGTCACATGGTTGATCTTCTCCTTAATGAAGGTTTTCAAGTACGTGTTATCGATAATTTAACGGGTGGGCGGCTTGCGAATTTGGCCCATCATAAATCAAATACAGATTTAACTGTCGACACACGGGATCTACGCTCTTTAAAACCTGACGACAAACTCTTTTCAGACGCACAATTTGTTTTTCACTACGCAGGTAAGGGCGACATTGTTCCTTCAATCGTTCAACCTTTAGAATATATGTCAGTCAACGTCATGGGGACTATCCATGCGCTTGAATGCGCGCGCGCTGCGAAAGTTCAAAAATTCGTATATGCCGCGTCATCATCTTGTTACGGATTAACCGATGAACTCCCTACAAAAGAAACATCACTTATCAAAGCTGAATACCCGTATGCATTAAGTAAATATCAAGGGGAGATGGCTACTTTTCATTGGGGGAAAGTTTATAACCTCCCAGTAAACTCAGTGCGTATTTTCAACGCCTATGGGCCACGCTCTAAGACAACGGGTGCCTATGGAGCCGTGTTCGGTGTGTTTCTCGCTCAGGTTTTAGCAAATAAACCATTGACCGTAGTTGGGGATGGCACTCAAACCAGAGACTTCGTTTTTGTGAAAGATCTTGTCAGGGCTTTTTATGAAGTGGCAAAGTCAGCTCCAACACTAGAAATGTATAATGTTGGAGCAGGAAAGCCTCAATCTGTGAATCGGTTGGTAGAACTTTTGGGTGCAAAAGAGATTGTTCATTTGCCAAAACGTCCTGGAGAACCTGATTGTACTTGGGCAGATATCACTAAGATTACAACAAGTACTAAATGGCGCCCGCAAGTCAGTTTTGAAGATGGTGTTAACGAAATGCTTAAGAATATTGATTATTGGCGTGAGGCACCTGTGTGGGATCCTGAATCAATCAAAGCGGCTACAGCTGACTGGTTCAATTATCTAAGCTAGTGGGTATGCAAGAAAAAGTTAAAATTGATGTCTTAATTATTGGCGCGGGTATTATCGGTTGCGCTGTTGCCTCACGCATTTCTCAGCTTCAAAAAATGAATGGTAAAACTATCGTTATCGCCGAAGCTGGGCCGCGCATTGCCGAGGGAGTTACGAGTCGCAATAGTGGCGTCGTACATGCTGGAATTTATTATCCGCCTCATTCACTAAAAGCGAAAACATGTGTACGGGGCAATGCGCTCCTTTATGAATGGGCTCAAAAACATAATGTGCCCATAAAAAATCTGGGTAAACTCATCGTTGCTAGTGGTGAAAAACAAATTGAAGTTTTACAACAAATTTTTATAAATGCTAATGAGTCGGGTGCTAAAGATCTGTCTTTTTTAAGTCGTGATGAGGTCACTAAACGCGAGCCAAGTCTTAAAATGGATGCAGCAATATGGTGCCCAACAACTGGCATTGTTGATCAATTTGCACTTACAAAAAGTTTTTTATCTGATGCTCAATCGCGAGATGTAATTTTGACTGTGAATAACTCAGTTAAAAACATTACAAAAATGCCAAGCGGAAGTTATCAGGTAATGACGTCAGAAGGTTTACTTGAGACAGAGATTATAATTAATTGCGCGGGATTAAACTCTGATGAAATAGCTGCAATGGCACAAATTAATAAATACAAAATTTATCCATGCCGCGGTGATTATTTTACTTTTCATTCGAAGGTAAAATTTAATCACTTGATTTATCCTGTGAAAGAGCCAGGAGCACCCGGATTGGGTGTGCACCTAACCATCGACATTGATGGAAAATACAAGCTCGGGCCCGATACTGAATATGTCATGACGAAGAATCAATTCACTCCAGCAGAGCATAAACTTGAAAAATTTAAAACTGCTGCAGAGAAGATTTTTGGCCCGTTAGAAGCATCGCAACTGAGTTATGATTCATGTGGAATTCGCCCCAAATTACGTTCCCCCGAAGAGAAAGAAGAAAGAGATTTTATTGTCTCTGAAGATCAGCCTGGTTTTATTAATATGGTGGGAATTGAATCCCCGGGATTAACTGCGTCCCTGGCGCTAGCTGATATGATAGTTGGAATCATTTAGGCGACTTATGTGATTATTTTAATTGGATTTTTAGAAAAAAGGGTCTAAAACTTTAGAACATGACCAAACGTAAATCATTTGATGCATTATTGTTTCTTATATTAGGAGCATTTGACTTTTTTGCCGTTTATTGCGGTTACCTCACAGCTTATCTCCTTTATGAAAATTGGATTGGAATTTTACCGCAAGAATTTGATGAAATGGCAGCCCTTGCCACAATACCCGCCGGTCTTTGTATTTTCTCATTTGTTTTAGCGTCGGTTTATCGATGTCAACCAGGGCCTTTGGGGCTTGATCAACTCAGAAGATTACTTTCAGCTTATTTTTGGAGTGCCATCACGGCCTACAGTTTGACTTTCTTCACCAAGGCCCATGATTACTCACGATTGACAGCGGTTTTTGGTTTTCTGATCAGTATTTTTTATATTTTCATTGGCCGAGCACTTCTTGTGCGCTTTACAGCGCCGATTCGACGCACCTATTTACTCAATCTTAAAATTCTAATTTTAGGTGCCGGAAAAGTAGGCACAGCCCTTGCGCGTAATCTTGTAATCAATGCTACAAGTGGATACGAACTTGTTGGTTTCTTAGATGATCAATTTCCTCAGATGCAAAATGTGCAAGTTAAAGTTGGTGAAAAAATAATCACCATGCCCATTTTAGGAAAACTCTCTGATCTAGAAACCGTTTGTCGTAAACATCAAGCAAATGAAGTCATTGTTGCAATGACTCATGCAACACATACACTTCATCAAGATCTCTTTGAAAAAGTTAAAGATCTTCTTATTTCATTCTCAATTGTACCAAGTGCACTTGATTTAATGCTCACAGGTGCTGAGGCTTATTCTATAGGCCGTATCCCTTTATTTCGCATCGGGGAACGACCTGCATTTGTACTTTCGCCGTTACTCAAGCGCAGTTTTGATCTTGGAGGTGCACTAATAATTGGTATATTAGCTAGCCCTATTTGGATTTTCACATCTATTTGGATAAAGATTAATTCTCGCGGGCCAATTCTTTTTGCGCATGAACGAGTGGGCAAAAATAGTGAGAGATTCATATTATACAAATTTAGGAGCATGCATTTTGAATCTGACCCATACCAAGTGACGCCAAGAAATTTCACCGATTCTCGCATCACTTCAGTGGGAAGATTTATTCGACGAACATCTATTGATGAGATTCCTCAGCTTCTAAATATATTTAAGGGTAATATGTCCTTAGTTGGACCGCGTCCTGAAATGCCATTTATCGTTGAGTCTTATGATGAACTTCAAAAGCTCCGGTTGACCGTGAAGCCGGGTCTTACGGGTGTTTGGCAGATTAGCGCTGATCGCGCTAATCCGATTCATGAGAACATTGACTACGATCTTTATTACTTAGAGAACCAATCATTTTGGCTTGATCTTGCCATATTGATTAAAACTTTCTCTAGCGTGCTCCGTGGTGTTGGCGCTTACTAAAAGCATAATAGCCAATAGTTAGAGCAGCTCCTACTAAACCTAGAACACCAACAATAATAACTTTCGAATTAAAGAAGCTTGTGTGTGTTTTGTCATCATGGTGTTTTTTGTTTTCAACGCCAGTTATTGCATGATCGGTGTTGTAGAGATCTGTGTGAAACACATGTTTAAGTTTTTGATCACTTTTTTTTGCTCTATTTCTTAATGTTGAAATATTATGTGGTTTGTTTGAATTTAGTCTGTCGATACTTGCGATATATCGTGCTTGTCCCATTTTAATCTCCAGTTCTTGCTCACTTTTAAAGAGGGCCATTTTAACCCTTTAAAAGGGTTAAAATGGCCCTCTTTAAAAGTTCAATTATAAGTTAATGCCAAAACCTGCATTACCACTCAAAGCTGAATAAGCGTACTCACCTGAGAATAAATTTTCCCAAGGACGCTGATATGTCGCTTCGATGAAGATGTCCGTATTCTGACTGAGTACGAATTTCATTCCTACGCCAGCAACACCGTCGAGTTCCCACTGATCAGCTGTGAAATTCACAGTTGAGTTACTGCTCACAGTTCTTGTTGAATCAGACCCAATGAGATTAGAACCCATTGCACCGGCTTTAAGATAAAAAGAGGTGTTTTCTTGGCCGTTTAAATAATACTTTGCTGTTACTGGTATCGAAATATAGCGCGCTCTAAATGTTGTATTATCAGTAGCTACGCCGCGTTCTCGATAAAGTGCGCCTGTTTCAAGAACCATTTTATGTGTTCCTAAAAGATCAAAAAGTGCACCTACACTGTAACCTTCGCGACCAAAATAAACTTTATTATCAGAGCCTCGATATTCAGACCAAATAATACCGGCTTGAGGAATGATTCTGCGTACAATTCGCTCTTCAGAAGAACTTCTTCGTGGAGCATCAGTCACAACTTCGCCTGAGTTTTCTGTGGCGCCAAATGCAACAGTACTCATCAGCGAAACAGCTGCTAAAATGAATTTAAATTTCATAAACGACTCCTTATCAAAAGTTAATGACTCATCCATTATCAGTGATGGATTATACAAATTGTGTGCCATGGAATTTATGCGACGAATCATTAACCGTAAGGTCTAAGTTTGGTCTTAATGCGAGTATAATTTATATTAGCTTTAGGCTTTTATTTTTTAACGCAGCAAAAAAAGAGGCCGTCTTTATTAGGAGAGAATGAAAAAGGTGAGTCTGTTTTGCAGAATCGACCGAGATCAGAGCTAATGTTGTATTCGGTGGTTGATCCGCAGTGATGGCCGACTGAGTTTGCTACGGCCTGAGGTACACGTTGAGCGCGAGGGGCATCGTCTGTGTCGGGAATAACCACCGCCGTCGGGGCAGCCTTTTTGGGTGCAACTTGTTGTTCTTCGACCACATCAAAATCATCTTCTTGTGCAAGGGCGTTGATTGAAAGTGCGCAGGTCAAACTCAGTGCAAAAAAAATGTTTTTCATGTTTTTCTCCATTATAGTCATCTCTATTATCGGAGCGGCTTAAAGCATACTTAACGATTTTTAAAAAATTTCAATTGTACTGTGTTGTCAGGGGGTTGATCTTTCAAGTACAACAATGAAATGAAAAAATATGATAAGTACGCACTTTACGAAGTGTCAGTTCAGAGTCCAGATACCCAGGTAGATATTTATTTAGATATCTATAATGACATCAATAAAAAAAAGCCTAGGCATTTTCGTGAAGATTTTTGCAGTACCTTTATTCTTTCACTAGAGTGGGTTAAACGACATAAGTCACATACAGCCGTTGGGATTGATCTTGATTCTGAACCCTTAAGGTACGGCAAAAAAATGCATCTTTCAAAACTATCGACAGATCAAAAGAAAAGAATGAGGCTCTTGAGGCAAAATGTTATTTCAGTCACTAAACCGAAAGCAGATATTATTGGTGTTGGTAACTTTTCATTTTATATTTTTCAAAAGAGAGATGTCCTTATAGAGTATTTTAAGTGCTGTCTTAAATCTTTGCAAAAAAAGGGAATCATAGTTTTAGAAATGGCTGGTGGCCCTGGTACTATTGAGCAACGCAAAGAAACAAAAACTGTTAAGATGTCACGTGGAAAAAAGTTTAAGTACATATGGGATCAAAAATCATTTGATCCCATTCCAAGGCAAGCTCACTATGCAATTCATTTTAAATTTGCCGATGGAAGTACTCTCAAGAATGCTTTTACCTATGACTGGCGCGTATGGACTATTCCTGAAGTGCGTGAGGCGTTGTATGAGGCTGGTTTTTCAAAAACATATGTCTATTGGGATCAATCAGATTCAGGCAATTCATATGATTATCTTCAAACTGAGAAAGCCACAAATGATCACGCATGGGTTTCGCAGATTGTCGGCGTAAAATAATTCTAAACACATTTTCATAATTTGGTTAAACGCATATCTATAGCGGCTTTTAGCCTATGAGCGTTGCAGCCCTTTGTCTAAAAAAAGTAGTAAAACTTCAAAAAGCAAAGCATTCAACCGATGGCATAAGGTAAGCTAAAAGAACATCCGTGGGGGAAAATGCGCTATCTATCAATAATTGTCGTATCATTGATTTTTGGGTTTTCAATCTCTTCAAATGCCGTACAAGTATCATTACAATCAAATCAAACTGAGCCTATCGGTGTAGCTATTGATGCAGCGACTTCATTAAATGTTACAGTATCGTCTGACACGGCTTGGCCCACAGGTCGTGCAACACTTTATTATTTTTATGTAACAAATGATAATCAACGATTTGGCCCGGGTGATCAGTCTGTTGGTTTACCTGCGATCAGCGCAAGTGGTCGAGCCAATGTGACTTTGGTCATAGACGGTAGACTTACGCCAACACCTAACTTTGGTGTGATTACTTATATTGTATTAGATGGAGTAATGTCGGGGCCTGGTTCGCACGGTCAACTTATAAAATTTCATGCGGCTAAAGGGCAAACTTCACAACCTGAAAATTCCTTGTGCAATCCTACGACACAACCATTTCCTCATTTTAATGTAAAAGACGGTAAGTGTTTGCCCTCTTGCGGAGTATTAGGCGGAACACATTCATTTGGTGATTCATGTTCGGCAAATGGTTTTATCGATATTGGTGCTGCTTATGATGTGGCTGCTTGTTGCAAGGTAAATAATCAAGGTACGCCAACTCCTACTCCTACTCCTACACCTACACCAAATCCGAATGTTCCAAGTGATGGGAATTTTATAGATCTCGTAATGGCAGGCTATCAAGGTTGGTTCTCTGCAATTGGTGATGGAGGAGTTAACACTTGGACACATTGGTCTCGTAACAGTGCTCCGGGGCCAGGTCACACCACTGTTGAGATTTATCCTGATGTTCGTGAATACAATCTTGCAGATTTGTTTGATACAGCTCTTGGTAATTTAGGAAACGGTCAGCCTTCTCGTTTATTTTCTTCAGTGAAAGATGGGGTGGTTGATACACACTTTCGCTGGATGCGAGAATATGGAATCGATGGAGCCATACTTCAGAGATTTGTTTCTGAACTTTCAAATCCAGCATCTAAAAATATGCGCAACGAAGTGACTCGTAAAGTGAAGCGTTATGCTGAAGCGCACGATCGAAAATTTTATGTGATGTATGATATTACAAGTTCAAATCCAGATACTTTAATTCGAGATATTAAAAGTGATTGGTCTGAAATTGAAAACAATATTGGTGTTCAGTCATCGCCTAGTTACGCTCGCCAAGATGGTCGCCCAGTAATAGGTCTTTGGGGATTTGGTTTTACAGATCGACCGGGTACACAAGAACAGGCGCAAGAAATAATAAATTGGTTTAAAAACAAGGGCTACTATGTAGTAGGTGGAGTTCCCTATAGTTGGCGCACAGAAAATGGGGCCTCAAGACCCGGTTGGCTTTCAACATATGTACAGTACGATATGATTAGCCCTTGGTCTGTAGGAAATTATTCGTCACTTAACGAAATTGAAAAACACACGAGTAGTTATGTAATTCCTGATAAGCGCTATTGCGATGAACATGGAATTCATTATCAGCGAGTCATTTACCCTGGCTTTGCATGGTCTAACTGGAATGGTGGCTCAAGAAATCTTATACCTAGACTGAGTGGTAATTTTATGTGGCAACAAGCTTATCAATTAACTGGAGTCACAAAGGGTGCATTTGTGGCTATGTTTGACGAGTATGATGAGGGTACAGCAATTGCCAAGGCAGCAGAGAACGCTTCGATGATTCCGAATAACCAATACTATTTAACACTCGATGCTGATGGTCAGAGTTTGTCATCTGATTTTTATCTTAGGCTAACAGGTGCTGCTACTCTTATGCTTAAGGGCGTCACACCAAAAACTTCAAGTATTCCTATTCCACAAAGGTAAAACTATAAATTAGTCGTGCCCGTTGAATGTCTAGTTTATTAGCCTTCTCTACGGTCTGAGGCATGTTTGTGCTAGCCTCTACCTACGTATTACGAAAACTATTGATGGGTAATTTATAATCCTAAGGAGGGGAATTTGAAATCACTATTGATTTGTATTTCTTTGTTAGCAGCATCAAACGCCACGGCAGGCGAATTCATTATTAAATTTAAAAACCCAATTAATCAAAAGAGTTTGTTGTCTTTAAAAACTCTTAACGCAAATTTCAAATCTACAATTCCAAAACTAAATATGGTTGTAGTAACGAGTGACACTCTCAAAAGTGGAGTTGTACCAAAAGCACTCGAGAATGAAATTGAGTACATTGCAAAAAATGGCAAGATCTATCTTGATTCTGCAAAGGGTGATGCTTGGCAAAATGAAGCCAGCATGCTTTGGGGAATGGAAGCTGTAAAACTAAAAAAAGCTTGGAACATTACTAAAGGTGACAAAAGTGTTGTTGTCGCTGTTTCTGATACCGGGACATATTTAAATCACAGTGATCTCAGTGGTAATTTATGGATCAACAAAGGTGAGTCTGGTCTTGATGCCAATGGCAAAGACAAAGCTAAAAATAAAAAAGACGATGACGGTAATGGTTATGTTGATGATGTCTATGGTTATAATTTTGAAACCAATACTTCTACACCCAATGAAAATCATTATCACGGCACACACGTTGCGGGCACAGTTGGTGGCGTGGGTGGCAATGGCGGAATCGTTGGCGTTGCAGGCAAAGTGAGTCTTATGACTGTTAAGTTTATCAGTGCAAGCGGTGAGGGTACTGATGAAGCTGCAATCAACACGATCGTTTATGCTTCTGATAACGGAGCCCGTGCCATCAATTGCAGTTGGGGAAGCGATGAATATTCTGAGCCGCTTTATGATGCAATTGTTTACGCTCAAAAAAAGGGTGTTCTCATTATTGCAGCAGCGGGCAATGACGGCCATAACCATGACAAGTACGAACATTACCCATCTGGTTATGATCTTGATAATATCATTACTGTTGCAGCGACTACATCCTCTAACGGTTTACTAGCTGGGTTTTCGAATTACGGCGTTGAAACTGTAGATCTTGCCGCTCCAGGTGAAAGAATTAGAAGTTCATTTAACGTCATGTACAATACTTTGTATTGTGGAACCAGTGGGATGTCACATTTCTATTGTGAGTTAAGCGGAACTTCAATGGCCGCACCTCATGTGACTGGTGCAGTAGCGATGGTGTATGCTGTGAATCCAAAGCTTACTTACAAAGAAGCAAAAGCTATTATTCTATCAACGGTTGCACCAAGTAAGCATTTAAAGGGCAAGGTAATCACAGGCGGGCAACTTGATGTAAATGCTGCCGTGATTAAAGCCAAAGCAACTTTAAATTAATTAAAACTATTTAAATATATTGGTTTAAAAACTTAACGAAGACCAGGGAAAATCCTGGTCTTTTTTTTGTGAAAATCAGCAATTGTGAATTAATTGTGAACGAACAATGACCAACACTTCACTGAAGTATCTCAGATGCATACCGAATAGTATATTGGCAATGAAGGAGTAATACTTATGACGGCGACTGATAAAAAGAACATGCGCGGTAAACACATTTTACTCGTTGATGACGACTATGAGTTTAGAGTGACCTTAAAAGAAGCCCTACAGGCGGCAGGCTTTGTAGTAACAGATGTTGCCGATGCCACAACAGCACGAAAGCTTCTGTGGAAGAGTAAGTATTCAGCTGTTGTGTCAGATATTCGGATGCCTAAGGTAAATGGAATTGAATTTCTTCATCAAGTTCGCAAATTTAATTCTGTGCCATTTATTTTGATGAGTGGTTTTTCTGAAATTATGGCTGACAGTGAAGCGCTTGAAATTGGTGCAAATGGGTTTGTAGCAAAACCATTTAGAGCAGAAGAGTTGTTTAACGTTCTTAAAAATTGCATCTAGATTAAAGTTGGAGACTCAATTAAATTTATTTATGGAATAATCTCAACATTTTTTTGTTCTTTTAGAGCTTGATTTAGATTTTCTGTAGTCAGTGGCAAGATTTGAAATGAATGGCGAATTGTATGCATTCCATCGGAGTAATCCCATTTTACTGTACCTTTTGAATTTTGATTTATTTTAAAAGAAGCAAATGGAACGACTCGTGCTTTAAAATCAGTGTCGATTTTAGTTTCGCCGTTAAAACTAACTGAAAGCTGACACGTAGTTGTGCCGGTGCAAGTTTTAGCTGGTAAAATAAATATCGGCCCACCAGAATTGCTTAATATTACAGCGCCATCAACAGGGTATGGTGCACGCAGCCCTTGAATCTTCATTTCTTCAATTTTATCAATCTTTGTTAAAGTCGGCACAACTTCTGCCGTCGGAGTTGGTGAGGGTTCTACATCAGTGGTCTCTGTTGGCTGTTCAGCTTTACGCTCGGCTGTAGCCTCTGTGGGTACGGTTTGTGTGATCTCAATGATATCTGCAAAAGTTCCAAACCCTTTGAAGTTGAGTGTCCATATTTTTTCACCTTCAGTAATCACGCACAGGGGGTCACACACAATAATTGTTTCAGGAAAAATAGCTTCTATTTGAGTAATTAATTGATTGTTTTGAAGTGTATAGCCTTTCGAAAAAATTACTTCAGCATGGGCAGAAAAATTTGTGAAGAATATTATGCACAAGAAAACTATTGATGAAATTAACATATTTGTTTTTTTAAAAAATAAAGCATGCTGGCTCATGCGGCATTCTCTTGTGTCGGTGCTTTCCAAGTTGATATATTCACGCGATTTCGGCCTGCCTTTTTTGCTACATACATGTTTTGATCTGCAATTTCTATGTATGTAGCAAGTTCTAAAGAAATTCCTTTTTGAGTAAGTGCGCCTTCCCCAATATAAATACCTCCAAAGCTTGCAGTCACTTGAAGTTTAACTTTGGGGTCAGCAAGGCTTGGCACTTCACAAGTTTCAATGGCTTTTCTAAATTTTTCGGCCACTTCAGTAAAACCTTTTTCTTCTGTATGATTCACAAGTATTACAAATTCTTCACCACCGTAGCGAGCTGTAAAATCGGTTTTGCGTACCTGTGCTTTTAAAATTTTTCCGACCATTTTAAGTACTTCGTCGCCTTGTTGGTGGCCGTAGGTATCATTGAATTTTTTAAAATGATCCACGTCAAGAATCAGAAAACCTAAGCTGTAACCATATCTTTGGGCTGATAATAATTGGGTTTTCATAGCCTCTTTAAAACTACGATGGTTTTTTAGACCTGTGAGTCCATCAGTTGTGGCTAGCTCTGAAACAACTTCAAGGGCTTTGTCTCGTCTTTCTAATTCTGTGCACAGTCGACTGAGTGCTCCGAATGTTTGGCCAATTTCATCTTTGCTTTTATAACGAATTTTAACTTCAAATTTTCCAGCCAAAATATCTTCTGTTGTACGTCGTAAGATGCGAATGGGACTTAAAAATATCTTACTCAATGTGAAAAGTATCAGGCTTGAAAAAATACCTAATGCCAATGAAAAGATTAAAAGATGATCAAGCGCTTTTTGTAGCCATAGCGCAATGCCAGATGCTTTAACTTGAACGTTAAAGTTGTTTGCATTTTTTTGTACGTAAATTAATTTATTAATTAGAATTCCTTTACTCATAAACCCCATATTTAACAGCTTGGGGTTGTTTTGAAATTTTGTTAAATCATCTGTGTTCACACCCTCAGTCACAACTTGTTTAAAGTTCTGATTTTCTTTTTTGACTAAAGCGTTACCGATGAGGGCGTCAATATGATCGGTGGTGATTTGCTGTTGGGCATGCAAGCTAAGAAAAATAAAACTAAGAACAACAGACATAAAAGCTGTGGCAAATATCGCGATAGCCATTCTAACTTCTATACTTAAGTTGCGCATCTGAAGTTAATCTCCAAAGTCTCGTAGTATTTTTACTACTACGCGACGATTTTGTGATTGGTTTTCTGCAAGTGGAATACCTTTGGCATCTTCGTTGGGTACAATGGGTTTTGTATCACCCCAGCCAAGAGCTCTTAATTTAAAACGCGAAAAGCCATTTGATTCAAATAATTTTAATACAGTGCAAGCCCGTAGACTTGATAACTCCCAATTCGATGTATACTGACCACCAACCACAGGTCTGTTATCAGTATGCCCTTCAACGGTGACGCCAAAATCTTTGGCGTTTTCATTAATCGTCGGAATAAAGCGATCTAAGAGGGTTTTTGCTTCAGATCGAAGAGCAACTGAGCCTGAATCAAAAAAAAGTGCACCACGAAATGTGATTTCAATGCCAGCATCACTCTCTTGAAAAACAACTTGGCCCTCTAGATTTTGCGTTTTAACTACATCTTTAAGTTTAGTTGTTAGTTTTTCAAAAGGAATTTTATATTCGCCACCAAAAAGTTTTGTTGTTTCTTTTTTAACTTGTTCAAATTTAGTTGAATCGATTTTTGAAAAACTTTGTAGTAAAAGAAAAAAGCCAACTAATAGTGTCATCATGTCGGCATAGCTGACGAGCCAATTGCCATCTGATTCTTCTGCTTTTGTTTTTGCAGTGACCATTTTGTAGAGTGCGTATTCATCTATATTTTCTGCAGCTGGTGTAAGTGACCTGCGTTCGATATGCTCACGTCTTTCTTGTGCGACGCCAATTTCAGTTTGATTTTTTTTTAGGTCAGGTGCTGCCATAAATCACGCAGCCAGTTTTGCTAGTTTTTTTCGTTCGCCGGGTAGGAGAAAACTCTTGAGGTGTTCTTCAACAACGATGGGATGCTCTTTTTTGCGCAAAAGCTTAATTCCATCAACGACCATTTCACGAACGACTTCATCTTCTTTATTAAATTTACTTAAACTCTCACCAACAGGTATGAAAATAAAGTTTGTGATGGCAATACCATAGAGTGTTGCAGTTAAACCAACAGCCATTGAGGGGCCGAGCATTTTATAAGAATCGGGGCTTCCTAAATTTTGAAGCATGCCAATCATACCAAGTGTTGTACCTAAGAGACCAAAAGCTGGTGGGAATTTACCGATAGTCTTAAAAATGGCAGCATCTTCTTCGTAACGTTTGTAATGAGTCATTGTGCGTTTTTTAAGAATGATATCAAGTGCGTGTTCACTGATACCCCCTTGCACCATGATATCGATAGCCTCTTTTAAAAAATCAGTTTTAATTAATGGTAGGCGATTTTGAAGATACAGGGCATCTTCTCGCGCACCGCGAGCGAGATCTACGATTTCTGCAATTACGACTTGATGTTGAGTTGCGTTTTTTCCGATGATTCTTTGAAAAAAAACTTTGAACAATTTAAAAAGAGTTGGGAGTGGAAAACAAATAATACTAGCAGCCGCTGTGCCACCGATAACAATTAAAATACCATGGGGATTTAAGAAAATATCGTGTGAAGAAGTTGATGTAATCAACGCCGTAAAAAAAACAGCAATGGCTGAGATAATTCCAATAATAGAAGAGAAGTTCATATGCTATTTATTCGACACAAAACGAACTTCTCTAAAGTAAGACGATTGTCTGGTTAGAAGCTGGTGCTCTGAATGTTTACGCCCATCTGACCATTTGCATTGCCGACGCTACCAGTGTGACCTACGCCCAGTTCACCGAATCCGTTATAACCCCAACACTTAGTAGAGCCATCACTAAGCACAGCACAGCTTGACTGGTTTCCTAAGTAGACATCCATTGCAGTGAGTGAACCGAAGTCAAGATTTAGTAATAAATCACCCATTTGATTTACAGCACTTCCTCTTTGAGTTACATCACCATAACCAAGATTTCCGTAGCCATTATAACCCCAGCACTTTGTAGCGTTGTTATCGAGAATCACACAAGCATGGTAATAACCAGTACTGATTGAAACAGGAGTTCGACCCGTACCTAAGTTAACAAAAGGTAGAAGATCACCCATTTCATGGTTGGCGACAGCGCTATCACCGCGATTGATATTATCGCCTAATCCAAGCTGACCATAGAGATTATATCCCCAGCATTTCACGCCAGTAGTTGCGCCAACCGTAACGATTGCACATGTGGCATTTGCTAAAGTAGAGATCGCTGAAGCTGTGTAGTTGGTTCCTAAATTAACAACCGGTAGGGCCGCCATTTCACCAGCAAAATCGCCTAGGTTATTAGCATGACCCTGGCCCAGTTCACCGAATCCGTTATAACCCCAACATTTAATCTTACCTGTGCTAAGAAGTGCGCAAGTATGATAATAGCCAACTGCTACAGCTACAGGGTTTGCTCCTAATGTAGCTGCAGTTACACCTGTAGCAGGGGGTATGGCTCGCTGTGTAACGTCATCGAGTCCAAGCTGACCATAGCCATTATAACCCCAGCACTTTATCGAATTGTCACTCATGATGGCGCATGTAAAATTAGGGCCTGAAGTTGCAGAAAAGTGTTGTCATCTAGTTTTGCACAAACATTATAGCCATTAACAACTATAGATGTAGCAGTACGCCCTGTGCCTAAATTAACTGTGGGTAAAGCTGCCATTTCACCGGCACCATCACCCATACTATTGTTATTTCCGATACCAAGTTGACCATTGCCATTATTATAACCCCAACACTTAACATTTCCGCCGGTTAAGAGTGCGCAAGTAAAATAAGAACCAGCACCTATGTCAATAGCAGTTGTTCCAAGATTCAATGCTGCAGATGGAGTTGTCAATTGTGTCGTGTTATCTTGGCCAAGTTCACCATAGCCATTATAACCCCAACATTTCACAGCACCTGTGTTTAAGATTGCGCATATGTGCGTATAACCCATTGCAAATTTTGTAACGTAATCTCCTCCAAAATTAATAGGAGTTGTTGGCGCATACCGAGCAGCTACATCGCCTAATCCAAGCTGACCATAGAGATTATATCCCCAGCAACGAAGTTCGTTAATAGCGCCTGGGCCAATATTAATTAATGCACAAGATGAAGACGAAGCAGCTCCAATTTGTACAATGGGTGAGGAGCTACCTAAATTAATGATCGGGAAATTGTCTTGTAATTGATTATAGTAACCACCTCGATGAGCACCATCTCCATAACCAAGTTGCCCGGAGCCACCATTACCCCAACATTTCATAGTGTTATTATCAAGAACAACGCAGTTATGCCCTGCTGAGGATCCTGTTGTGATAGCTGTAGCAGTACGACCTGTTCCGAGTCTGACGGTTGGTAAGTTATCACCCATCTGGCTCGGTGATTCACCAACAAATAGACTTCCATCACCTAAGGCGCCGTAATTACGACTGCCCCAACACTTAACGGTTCCATCATTTTTAAGTACACAATTAAAGCCAAGTGCTGGCTTTATTTTCACAGGAGTAAAAATGGTTATCGCAGCATCACTATTATAACCATTGCTATCGGTGATACGTACACTTGCTGAACCAATACTTGCCGGAGCAAGGTACGTGAATGTGCCCGTTACAGCATTCACACTTGTGATGCTTCCACTTCCTGAAATAATTGAAAAAGAAAATGGGCCAACACCTGCACCTGTTTGATTGGTAAATGTAAATAAACGATTCACGGCTATATTTTGCGAGGCCGGGCTGATTGCCGGGCCGTTGATGATATTTATTGGAACTGTGAGGTAAACCCCGACTGAATCAAGAACACGAATGCTCGCTGAACCAGATGTTGAGGGTGCTGTGTACACACCACCTGTTGTGATTGAACCGCCACCAGAAATCATAAGATATAAATACGGAGGTGTTCCGCCTGAGACTGAAAATGATTGACCAGCACCAATGTTAACGGTTGGTGCTGAAGGTGTGACGGTAAGACCAGGAATTACTGTCACAGTTGAAAGTGCACTTGAGCCTGCGCTGTCAGTTACTTGAACGATGACAGTTGCAGGTGAAGCTGCTGATTTATAAATTCCGGATGTGCCATCAATAGTACCGCCACCTGTGAGGATGCTGTACTTATATGGTGAGGCTCCACCAAGTGCTGTGAATACTTGTTGTGTGTTTGTATTAATTGTAATTGTAGTTGGTGTGATAGATACGGATTCGGCTTTGTCTTTTGAGTTAAGACAACCGGCAACTATGAAGCTGCTCAAAAATATGAGCGCAAATCTGTGAAGTGTTTTATCAAGCCATCTGTTCTTCATATACGTCCATCCGTAATGTGCGCCCATAATTAGACGCATTCATACGTATCTTATCGGCATGTCGCATTAGGACTTTAGGCTGGATGGTAAGTGGTTATAAATGCACGTAAAAACCAAGTTGAAAGTGAAGCACTTGTAATTTGCCTTCACCCACAACGTTATAGG
This sequence comes from Oligoflexia bacterium, assembly GCA_034439615.1. Taxonomy (NCBI): domain Bacteria; kingdom Pseudomonadati; phylum Bdellovibrionota; class Oligoflexia; species Oligoflexia bacterium. The sequence goes on from JAWXAT010000012.1 coordinate 20,759, forward strand.
TAAAGCCTCCTTCAGTTCGTGCTCCGAATTGTCTAAATAGCGGAAAATCTGCTCCTGCTTTTAAGCCTAAATAGGCGCCAACTGTATTAGCGTTGGCTCCAGAAGTTTGAGAGAAAAGACTTGATTGAGCAAAACCAAAAGCTGCTCCGCCGTAAGGGCTAATTGCGTATTCATGAATAGTGACTCTAGCCCCAATATCATCTGCAAAACTTTGAGGAGCGGGTCGGTAGAAATACCATTTGCCAGTAATTCCTGTGAGTGAAACTCCAGATGATAATGGGCTTAGGTTTATGCTGCGTATATGTTCTGCGCCGAGATAGCGTCTTTCATCGATCGGATAATCAATAAAAATACCCATGCTCATGGGGGATTCACTTAGTGTGACGGTTTTTACAGCAGCAGTGGCACTGCCGTAACCGGCAAGGGCTGCGACTTTTATAGATTTTGCAAAAACGCTGGAAGTATTAAATGTCACAGCACATGTGAAGCAAATTAGAAAAAACTTTTTAAGCCACAAGTTTAAGCCCCGATTTTTCACTGGACTTAAATATATCAGCTAAATTGAGTTGACCTTCGTTGATTAAGATAATCATGCGATCGCGCAGAGCTAAAAGATGTTCTTCTTTTTTTGCATTTGCGCCCACAGGGCGACCTAGATCTTCAGCAATCATTTGTGCAATACGCGGAGGACATGATTCTAATATTAGTTCTTGAGCGGTTGGCATCACATGAATCAATGTCATGAGTTGATCTGATTCAACACCTGCAAAGAAAAGGGACAATGATTCTCGCGGCCATTCTTTTAAGAAAGCAAGTGACGGGTAGGTTTCTTTAAGCTGTTGACCCTTGTCGTGTAAAGAGCCAGCGATATCTTGTAAAACTTCAATTTCTTCAGTGATTGTTAAAGATTCTAAGAGTTTTCGTGCAAGAGGTGCAGCTGAAATTTTCATACTTGAACCCTGGCTCTTATCACTAAAAGTGCGTAAAGTTTCATTAACTACTTCTAGTTCATGAAAATCAAACTCACGTAAATTTAAAGACTGATTGATGAGTGCTTTTTTCTGTGTAATGTCGAGTGTACGAAAGTATTTCTCGCGCACACCAAGAGGCATATTCATCGCAACTAATGCTTGAACTTCTTGAGGTTGTGAAGCCACAAGTTCTTTGATGCGATCGTCACTTAAGTTGTCGAGATAACCAAAGGGTTGTTTAATAACTTCCATGCCTAAGGTTTTAGCAGCTACAAGATCCCAGTATACTTCGCGAAAGACGATAATCTTATCACGATTAGGAAGTGTCGCCATTTGTTGATAAACATCTAAAAGCATCCGCTTAAGATGATAATTTAACGGCAGAGCTTCAAAACTAAATTGTGAATCTGTAGCATCCATGAGTGTTTCAAAAAAGCATGCCAGTTTAAAAAGGCCGCGCTTACCTGAAGCAAGCCATAGTTCTGCCATTTGACGTTGTTGGGTTTTAAGTTCAAGCGCAAGGCCCGCGATTTTGGTCATGAGATCACGCATGGCTTTAAGTTCACTCATCGTTTGAAGAGATTCATCTTCAACATTGGGGCGTTGTTTTTCAGATTTTGAAACTTGGTTTGCGAGTTCTGGTTGTGGGAGCATGGCCTTTGAAAAAGCAGATGCTCCGCTAGCTGATGATTCTTGTTGTCTACGAGAAAAAATTCTCCATGCGATAAAGCCTAGTAAAATACAAATTCCTAAAAACGCTAAACCTAAGAAGTGCTGCAAGCTTGATGCGATATCTAGCATGGATTTAAATGGTGGTGTATTAGGTTTAGCTTTAATGACACGGATATCTGATTTTGTATTATTTCCGAAATTGGCTTTTGACCAAAGGCTCAACCAACGATCGAGTTCATTGGGATACTCAGCCCCAAAAATTTCTGAAACACCAACGGAGATGTTAACTGACTTGATATCAAAGCGATCGCCCGAGGTGCTTTCTGTATAATCTCTTAAGCGATCATATTGTTCGGTGTAATATCTAACAATGGGTTCTGCGTCGATAACACCCATAAGCATGTCATTGGGGAGAGTTTGTAAGTTTGTTGATGGTTTTAGAATAAAATCTTTATTAGTCGATTTTTGAATTGTCTTTTGAACTTGTACGCTGACGTCAACTTCAAAAGTATTACGCTCAATGACTGTTGAAATCGCTTCGCGAACACGCTCAGAGATACGTTGTTCAAGTTGACTTTTTATCATGACATCTTCAGCGGTTCCAAATTGAGGCGCAGCTAGGGCTTGTGTAGTTGAGAAAAGTGCAATTGTGAAAAGGCTAAGTTGCCTGATCATTGCTTTTTCTCCTCAATCTTTGTTTTGATTGTAGAAATCATTTTAATTGATTCTTCATACGTTGGATCAACTTCAAGGGCTTTTTCGTACCACTTCATGCTTTCGCGATAGCGACTTTGTAAGTAATAAAAAGTACCTTTCATTGACATTGCTTTTACGAACCGTTTGTCAAGAAGCAGTGCCTTGTCGATTTCTTCATGAGCTCTATCAAAATCTGCTTTTTGTGCGAATTTTTGTGAATTAAAAAGATGCTGCACCATGATGCTGGCGATATCGCGATTTACAGCAGTAGATTCCATTTTGTAAGAGATATTTGTTCTAAATGTTGCAAAGTAGCTGACAGGCATTAAAACTTTTTGCTCGAGAAAGCCTTCTTTCTCAATTAAAAATTCAAAAGGAGCCGGTGAGGCCGGATCAATTTTAGCATTGCTTAGTATTTCATGGGTAGTGATTTCAAGTGGCGTAACGCCAAGATTTGTTTTTTCAGATGAACCAGCTTTACGCACAGAAACAGTTGCGCCAGTGGGTTCACTGGTCACAACAAATTTCGATGCACAACTGCAAAGGTGCAGAAAAAATAATGAAATAAGTATTCTTCTAACCATACAAGTTTCTTATCGTATTGATTTGGTTAATAGTTTAAAAATAATGAGTAATCTAGTCTATGGTTGAGTGTGGTTTTAACTTACATTTAATAAGCAAGACGTTTGTCGTTACTTTTGCTAAAGTAAATATTATTTAATATGGACCATTACATCTGAGACAGAGCGACTGTACCCTGAGAGATATACAAGGGGAGTAGTTCCAACTTTAGTTAAAGTGTTTCCATCATATGACAGTTTAATTACAGAATTATTTGATGTGCCTACGAGTATGAATCTTTCGGTTAAACTTTTATAATACGTAATTGATGATGAGAGTGCTGCAGGTGTAGCACTTGTAGATGCTATTTCAGCTCCCGTATCAGTATAAATTAATTCGCCATTAGAAATTGCAGTTGCAGAAACATCAAAGCGCCAAATCTGTGCTGCGGTTGTTGCTCCGGTGAATGGATAATAAAGAGCAAAAAGTTTTCCCTCATCTGGGACATATTTAATATTAACGGGCCACATCGTTGTAGCTGGCCCTGCCGGAACAGCGCCTGCGATACACGCACCTGTTGAACCGTTATGTAAGTTAAGTTTATTGTTTGGTGTAACCACAGCATTAGACGTAACGACATAGTTGGTGCCATTTATCACAGCTTCTGTAGCACCAGAACCCGATGAGATAGTACACGTTCCAGCTGTTGCAAACATAGGTAAGCCAATTCTTAAATTTGATGAGTTAAAAAATTCAACAGCTGCAGTTCGAGTTGTGAGGTAACCACCACTTGCTGTGGATGCTATTCTCTTTGTTCCACCTGCCAAACCAGTATTCGTAAAAAATGGAATGAAATCAGTTCCGTCAAAATTTATAGAATCTACTCTACCGTTTGTGCCGTCGAATCCTAAAAGTACTAAACGCTTAATTCCATTAATTGTATGTGTCGTCATACCTTGAGGCATGACAGTGCTTGATATCTTTGAATAATCATAAACCACTTGTAAAAAAGTTCCCTGCTTTGTCCACTTTGTTACAAGTCCGGTGCCTGTTGCTAACGGAAAACCACTGGCAACATAGATGTAGTAAGGATCAGGGTCATCACATGCATTTTTATAAACCAATGAGTCGTACCATTGTGGATTACACTTGGTCCCGCAGCCCATTGAGGCAATCAGCGCAGTTAATACAAATAAGAATTTACTAAACCATCTATGGTTCAATTTGATCATCCATATCGTGCTTGAGCCTATCTTCCATAACATTTCACCAATAGTTCGACAGAAATCTCAGAAATATGAAGGCTTATTTGATGGGTTATTTGATGGGATTGATTTTTAAGTCCTGATTTCCATACGTCGGTCTGGATGGAGCGGGAATGAGGATTTTTTATTTACTAGCCTTGAGACTCGTTTTTTATTTTCATGCTTCAAACCATTTTAGCAATATTTTAATACGCCCGAATTTAAATTTCAATTGCACTTTCTATTGCACTCAAAAAAGTACCGATAAGATTTCATGCGTAATTTAATCATATTTATTTTCACTGCTACAATGGTTTGGCGCCGCCGAGGATAGTACTTTTTGAAAAGTTGCCTCTAAACCAAATGCTATGAATTCCCCAATTGATCGTCAACTCTCAACATTGATCATCAACTCTCAACATTGACCATCAACTCTCAACATTGACCATCAACTCTCAACATTGACCATCAACTCTCCAAATAGCGATCCATTGTCGATTTACCAAATGTGTGAAGTGCTTTGAGTTTATTGTGATTTGAACAAAGTAGTGTAAGGTTATCGA
>JAWXAT010000013.1 GCA_034439615.1 Oligoflexia bacterium
AAGAAATGCCTCTTCATCATAAAATTCCTCAATGAGAGCGTTAACATCACCATTAGATAAATTCTCAGGCGATCTCGTTAACCACCAGTTGAGTAGATCACGTCTTGCAATTCGGATTTTCTTTTTTGTATTTACTTGTTCAATCCATCGATCCAATTTTTGCGATGAGGATTCAACTAAAGCAATATGCTCAAAGCTCGGTTTAATTTTCTTTTCCGTTTGTTCTTCAACTTGATCAGTCATTTAATTTAACTCCTTTCAATCGCTTTTCAGCAATTGCGATATAATTTTCGTCACGTTCAATTCCTAAAAATTTAAATTCTTCAAATAAGGCTGCCACTCCTGTTGATCCAGATCCCATGAAGGGATCAAGCACTGTACCGCTCGGAGGAGTTATCATTTTGCAGAGATAGCGCATAAGACTTAAGGGTTTCACGGTCGGATGAGTGTTGGTTTGTCCCTTTTCATCTCTGCCTGGCTTTTTACAATAAAGAAAAGGCATTTCAGGTTTGAAATTTTTGAAGTATTGAGACACATCAGCCTCTGTTTGAGTTTGGTTGTTCATGAGTTTTGCTGGGCAGTCTTCAGTATTAGATTTGGTCAAAAGTAAGTTTGCGGGGAATCGACCTTTTGGGTGTTGATGATAAACTGAATTTCGGCTGCGCTCGGACGTGTCCCAGATATAGCCACCGTCTCTAAAGTCTAGATTTTGAGTAGACGGAATTTTTCCTATTACTGGAATTCTTGAATCATCAATATTAATTCCACCAGTGCCATATTTTTTAACATTGGCCGCGATGTTGTGCCCAGAAATTGGCTTTTGAATTAAAATCCAGTGTTCGCTTGCTGGCTTAAGAGCCGTCCCCCAGCCTTTCCATTTCATAGACTCCTCATTTGTTGATTCCGTCATCAACCGATGAGTGCTAGTGAAAGTTCTGCCGCCAATACCACCGCTATCTTTTTGATATTGACCTACAACTTCTCGTGCTTTCCAGTTTTCACCAAGTTCGTGAGAAGGCTTGATAAGTTCTTTGATCCAGTCAGGTGGAGAACCCAGAAGTGTTTCAAGTTTTTCCCACCTCTCTTTTGTCGGAATATGGGGTTGGTCATTCGGAGGCTGGGCGGTCCAGTGGCAAGCGCCGCCACGAACTTCTGCCACCTCATCAAGTCGCTTGTTTGTAAGACCTAGTTCATTTCTTCGCTCCTTTATCCAGCCCGTAACTTTAAACAGCAGATCCGTATTCGTGTATTTCGCACGATCCATCGCTTTATCAATCGCTGTGCTTTTTGGAAATCCGCTGTGAACTTGCATATTCTATTAAGTAAAAAAGCCATGGTTGTGTCGAATTAAACTGGGTATTGACGAAAACTGTCGAATTAATTCAAGCAAAATGTTTAAGCATAAAGTTAAAAAAAGAGCTGGTGTATCAAGCACCAGCTCTAGAAAGAACATATGATTTTAAACTACAAAATCACAGTCGAAGAATTATCAAAAGCTGGAAAGAATCACAAGTGGGAAAGACATTTTTGTGACAAGTGCAGTTGTTTCATGTGGGGTCATGGATTTGTTGCCCGGTATTTTCAGTCAATAGAGGGCTGTGTCTATTTAAAAAGATATCGCTGCCCGAAGTGCACATCTGTGGCAACAACTAGACCAGATGGGCATTGGCCTATAATTCGAAGTTCAATTCGATCTATTTTTAATGCTTTGTTAACAAGAATATCCACTGGTGCATGGCTGATGTCCTTTTCCCGACAGCGCGGTGGTCATTGGCTAAAGAGATTTGTTGATCACGCAAAAATGTCTGGCGAAACAAATTTAGAAATATTTTTAATTTTTTGTTTTCAAAAAAATCTTAGATTTTTTCCTTAAAATGATTTGATTGTTTTTTGTTCGAGAACAACCCCACCTGGTTCTGTCGTTTATTTTCTAAAGCACGTTTGTTAGAAGTTTTTCAACTAACAAGGGGGTGAAAACTTGAGCGACGGCGATAAAAAACTAGCAATTGCAACTTTTAGATTTGGTTTAATCTCAGAATTTGTGACTGGGGTCAGACTCATATATGGTGAAAAGGAAAAGCTGATTAAAGAAAAGATATCCAGACGCTATGACATTCCGTTTTCCACTGGGAAAACGATTTCTAGATCAAGTTTAGAGAAATGGATTGTTGAATATAAGAAAGCTGGTTTTCGAATCGAAGGGTTGTATCCAAAATATCGAAGTGATCGAGGTGAAAGTCGTGCACTTTCAAGTTCTCTACGGCTAGCCATCAAAGAGCTAAAAAAAGAACAACCAGATTTAAAGGCCCCGGCTTTAATTATGTGTTTAAAACATAAAAAATTAATTGCTGAAAACGAAATCCTAAATCCTTCGACTTTGTACAGATATTTGAAATCTGAAGAGCTCACCAAAATTAACGAAGCTGCTGTAGACAAGCGGCACTTCGAAGCTTTGCATCCTAATGAAATTTGGCAATCCGATGTTATGCACGGACCTTATGTGAAAATTGATGGGAAGGCGAAGAAAAGTTATTTAATCGCCATCATTGATGACCATTCCAGATTGATCATTCATGCACAGTTTTATTTGAGTGAAACCAGAGAAAATTTTCTAGATTGCCTTCGTCAAGGAATCTTACTTATTGCCGCTGACGGCATAGGTGGGATATGGGCTTATTCCCACTTGACTTTTTACCCACTTTGACCGATATTAATAGTAGAGGTAATTATGTCTAAATCAGCTTCTAAAAAACTTTATTTGCGACCCGACTCTAAGGGCCGTGTTACACTTGGCTCTTTAGCAAAAGGTATCAGTAGCTTTACCGTCCACCAAGACTCAGACGGCTCACTTGTTCTTGAGCCACAGGTTGAAATTCCAGCAAAAGAGAAATGGCTTTTTGAAAATAAAACAGCTCTTTCAAGTGTTCGACGTGGTCTCAAGGAATCTGCAGAAGGTAAAGTGAAATCCCTCGGCTCTTTTTCAAAATACGCTAAAAAAGATGAAGACTAATAAGCGATGAGCTTTTCCCTTCTCTTTACAAAAACTGCAGAACTTGATCTCAAGGCTCTTGAAGAAAACTCAGGACTTTCAAAAAGATTAAAAGCCGTAAGAAAGGCCCTTGGTTATTTAGAACAAAATCCCAGACATCAAAGTTTGAACACCCACAAATACTCAGCCATCACAGGTCCAAAAGGTGAAGACGTTTTTGAAGCATATGCTGAAAACAACACACCTATCGCTTATCGAATTTTTTGGCACTATGGCCCCTTAAAAGGACAAATCACAATCATTGCAATAACGCCTCATCCCTAGTTTTTATTTAAGTAGACAAGGTTTATTTACTAATCTTTAGAACCTACATAAACGTATTTTATTGACAATGTGGATTCAGAGATTGTAATTCGTTGGCACATGAATACAGAATTGGTTTCTATAAAAGATGCTTCAGCTTTAACACAAAAACCAGAGAGAACTTTGCTTGAGCATCTTGCTCGCGGAGTGCTCACGGGCAAAAAACTGGGTCGTAACTGGGTCATAGATTTAGCAACACTTAAAAATTCTGGGTTGGCCAAGATATTACCCCCCCAACACATTGCGACATAAATCCCGAGTCTCATTCTTCTCACGAAGTAAATGAACAAGAGAGAAATCAAAAATCTCAGAATAAAAAACCAAGAATCACACCAAAAAGTCTTGGTCTCTTTCAAGAATTGCTAAATTTAAAGAGTACAATTCCTACTCAACATAAAATTATCTTTGATGAAGCCGTTAAAAATTTGGTCGTTGGTTATTCAGAATTGTCATCAATAACGAGGATTGATGAATTCTTCATAGGCATTCCTGACGACTTTTGAACATGATCATTCATGCAATTTGGCAATTACCTGATTTTTTAAGCCAAAGAATTTTCAACGGATTTTTTGCGATATTTGATTCGCACCATTTTCGTGAACCCAACTTATGAGCTATTTCTTTGGGTGAAAGAACATAATCCACATGGTCGATTTCGATTGCGGAGATCGGCATTGAATCGGAAGCCGCAGTTGTAGGTGTTTGAGCTATAGTCACGCCACCTTTTTCTTTTAAAACTTTAAGCCCTTCCGCACCATCAGAACCTTCTCCGGAGAGAATAATTCCAATAGACCCGTGAGCTTGGTCTTCTGCTAGTGAAAAAAGAAAATGGTCAATAGCAGTATTTCTTCCTTTGTTGGGACGAGGAATAAGAAGAAGTGAATCTCCTTGGATCTCCATAAATTTATCTGGCGGAAGAATATAGATCTGATTACCGAGAATTTGCTCTCTATGTGTGACTTGAACAACTGGCATTGTTGTCGAACGAGAGAGAATCTCCGGTAGTAGGCTCGTTGACCCGCGCAGAATATGAGAGAGAAGCACAAACGCCATACCTGTATCAGTCGGTAAGTTTTCAACAAGCTGTTCAAAGGCGGCTAAGCCACCCGCCGACGCACCGATCGCAACAACACATGGATAGTTTAATTCTCTCACGTTTCCTTATACTCTCCTCGTGTTGCCCCAGCAAAGACAATCCTTAACATTCTATTTGAGCGCTGAGGGTGACGACCCAATAACCACCGCAGGGGTTTTGTTTAATGAGGCGATTTGACTCGCCTAGCTGGACGATGTTTTAGATTCGCCATCAGACGCACTATGCTCTCCATAACGCCGATCAAGCGAGGCTCGTTTCTTGCTCTCACTATTAATTTTTTCCCACGAAAGAAGGATCAACACATGCCTAAACCTCTAAAGAAAAAAACTCCCCCCAAATCTAATCAATTAGAAAAATGTCCAACAGGCATCATTGGATGAAGTTACAGAAGGCGGGTTTCCGAAAAATAGAACCACACTCATTTCTGGTGGTGCTGGTTCTGGGAAAACTCTTTTGGGGATTGATTTTTTAATCAAGGGTGCGGCTGATTTTAATGAACCAGGTATTTTCATGTCTTTTGAAAAGACAAAGGACGATCTCTATAAAGATGTGGCTTCATTAAATCTGGATTTATCTAGGCTTGTTTCACAAAAAAAAATTCTGATTGAACACGTAATACTTGATCGCAAAGACATCAGAGAGGCTGACTTTAATTTAGAGGGAATACTCGTTCGCTTAGAACATGCCATTGATTCCATTGGAGCTAAACGAGTTGTTTTAGATTCTATTGAATCGCCCTTCGCAGGCATTACAGACGCAGGTATTCTTCGAATTGAAATCAAAAGACTTTTTAAGTGGCTTAAAGATAAAAATGTTACGGCAATCGTGACCGGCGAACCAAGAGACGGTTCGTACACTCGCCACGGCCTTGAGGAGTTCGTTTCTGATTGTATCATTTTACTAGACAACAGAGTTAAAGAACAAATAGCTATCCGAAGACTTCGTGTTATTAAATATCGTGGTTCAAATCATGGAACAAACGAATATCCATTCGTCATTGATAAGTCAGGACTTTCTGTTATTCCGATCACGTCAGCAGGGCTTGATCAGCCAGGTACATCCAAGAAAGTTCCAACAGGAATTTCGTCGCTCGACAAAATGTTCAAGGGTAAACCAGGATTCACATTAGGCAGTACGATACTGGTTTCAGGCACTGCGGGCACAGGTAAAACAAGTCTTGCGGCAGCCTTCGCTTTAGAAACCTGCGAACGTGGCGAGAGGTGTCTTTTCTTATCTTATGAGGAATCTTCCGGGCAACTTATTCAAAATATGAGTTCAATTGGTATTGATTTGGCGCCTTGGGTAAAAAAAGGACTTTTAAAAATTGTCTCCGTAAGACCTTCCTTTTTTGGACTAGAAATGCATTTACTCGATTTATACAAAATCGTTGATAGTTTTAAACCAAAGTCTGTCGTTGTGGACCCTCTGACAAGTCTTATTGGAGAGGGCGACGAGCGCGAAATCAGGTCCATGATTACTCGCATGATTGATCTTCTAAAATCTAGATCAATCACCACTTTTTTCACAAGCCTCGTTTCCTCATCAGCACAAAATGATACGAGCGGTGAAATCGGAGTCTCATCTCTAATTGACACATGGATTGTTGTGCGAGAATTAGAAGAAGATGCAGGAAAAAAACGTATTCTCGGACTTTTCATTGTGAAGTCGCGTGGTACCGGTCACGAGAGTGATGTTCATAAATTAATTTTGAGCGATGATGGAATTAGCTTGGTACCAATGGATCCTGTGGCAGGCGCCCATATGAGCAGGGGTAATGAAAAGATTGTTACATCAGGTAGCGTCGGGATATGACTTAACTCATGAAAACACTTCGGCCAAATTTCATAGTCGGTATTGGTGGCTCAGCTGGAGGGGTTGAAGCATATCAAGCGCTTTTAGATGCAATGCCGCCTAATACAGATATGGCATTTGTAGTGATCGCTCATCTCATGCCCAGCGCAAGTAGTCAGTTGGCGCAAATTCTTTCACGACACACGAAAATGCCTGTCAAGGTAGCTTTGGAGTGTATGTCGATCCGGAAAAATCATGTCTACGTAATTCCACCCGACGCCGATCTCTTCATGGAAAACTATAAGTTCAAGGTCGTCTCCCCACGTATGGTGAGAAACAATCAGATAGATCTATTTTTGACTTCTCTTGCAGAGGCGATGGGTGCAAATTTGATCGGCATTATCTTATCTGGGTATGATGGCGATGGCAGCGAGGGATGCAAAAAAATCAAAGAAAAAAAAAGGAATAACCTTTTCTCAAGACATAACTGCCGAAGTAAACGTCATGCCTCTCAGTGCTCAAGCCACAGGTTGCGTTGACTTCGTCTTACCACCTGATGCCATAGCAAAAGAGCTTCTAAAAATCTCAAAAACCGCAAATTAAAATTAATGTGTGGACGGCCAAGATGAGACCCTTATGTGTCTTTTCGAGCGAGCTTGGCGATTGTTTTTACTAGATGTTCGCCATCGACAGGCTTAGCAAGATGGGCCTGAAAGCCAGCAGATAGAGCTCGGCGAACATCATCCTCTCCAGCATATGCCGTCACCGCCAACGCTGGAGTATTTCCACGAGAGCCTTGTCCTAATCTTCTGATCTTCTGAATAAAACTATACCCGTCTTCTCCAGGCATCGCGATATCGCATAGGAGAACGTCAGGTTTAAACTGTGCAAACATATTTAGCCCTTCTCTAGCAGATCCGGCAGTCTTGACCTCAGCCCCAACGGCATAAAGCACTTCGCTAAATGCTTCGCGTGCGTTTGCTTCATCATCGACTATCAGCAGGCGAAGACCATCGAGTCTAACGGGCACGCTTTCGCCAGATTTTGAACTCTTCAGAGGGTCTCTATGATTTGCTTGAGGTTCTGAGAGGGAATGCTCCGATTTGATCGGAAGTATTACCGTGAAAGTAGCTCCCAATTGATCACCAGGACTTTCTGCCCGAATGGTACCATCGTGCAGTTCAACCAGATTTTGTACAATTGCGAGTCCCAAACCTAGTCCGCCATGAACTCTGATGCTGGAACTATCTTCCTGACTAAAACGGTCAAAAATTTTCGGCAAAAATTCTGCATCGATTCCTTTGCCAGAGTCCACCACCTGGATCATTGCCTTTGCTTTTTCACCGTTTTTTTCTTTGAATCGATCCACCCTCACAGAAACCTTCGAATCCGGTGCTGAGAACTTAACTGCATTGGAGAGTAAATTCCAAAAAACTTGCTGAAGGCGTATCGGGTCAGCCATGATAGTCCCTACTTGGGGTGCAAAAAAAGTATCAAGCTGAATTGATTTCGCCTCCGCCATGGGGCGGACAGCCACGATCGCTGAAAGGACAACTGAAGCAGTGTCTATTTCACGGATATCAAGCGAGAGCTTGCCCGCTACGATACGCGATACATCCAGAAGATCATTAATGAGCTGAGCTTGGGACTTCCCGCTCACTTCAATCACCTCGGCAGCTCGCTTAATTTTTTCAGGGTCCAATTTCCCGGTACGAATCAATTGTGCCCAAGACAAGATCGCTGTTAGCGGAGTTCTCAATTCATGCGAAAGAGTCGCCAAAAAAAGATCCTTGGAACGATTAGCTTTTTCAGCTTCTGTTCTAGCTTCTTTCACTTCCTTTAGGCTCAACTTTAGACTGTCAATGTCAACGAGAGCCAGGACAGCTCCATCAATCTTATTATCAACTGTTTTATAAGGCCTAACTTGAAGCCGAAACCAGTGCCCCTTGCGGTCTTGAATTTCGAGTTCTTGGGATTTCATTGAATCAATAGCGTCTGAAACCATCATCTCTAAATCTAGTTCACCCCCCGGTGCAGTGAAGTTGAGTTTTAAATCACTTAATGGTCGTCCCACATCGGTCGCAATGAGGTTGAGTGCCTTTCCTGCAAGCGGTGTAAATCTGCGGACCCTTCGGTCGGCCCCTAACATGACAATGGGTATTTCAACGCTCCCTAATAAATTGATGAGGTCATTATTAGTTTCACTCTGATCAGAGCTTCTGGTTTGCAATTCGTCATTTACAGTTGTGAGTTCTTCATTCCCGCTTTGAAGCTCTTCTTTGGCTGTTTGCAGTTCCTCATTGGCGCTCTGAAGTTCTTCATTTGCCGAAGTGAGATCCTCCTGCGCTGTTTCAAATTTTTCGATCAATGACTGCTGATATTCTTGGGCTGCTGTCAACTCCTGTTGTAACTCCAAATTATAAGGATCTTTTTTTACGCCACCCTTGCGGCCTTTCTGAGCGAGCGCCTTTTTTTTCTTTTCTTTTGATTCTGCAGCTCTTTCAAAAAGAATCAAATACAAGTGTTCTTTTATGTCAGGAATTACATTCAAATCGAATGACTTACCGCTACGACCATCTCCAATTCTCAAACCTTCTTTTCTCACCGATTGCCCTGATTTTTTGGCTGCTTGAATTGTCATCCGAATGACACGTATTAAATCGGGGTGGGCCATTTTAAAAAGATGATGGCTGGGAACTCCGGGCGCTGGTTCAATAAATGGAGACGTTCGGCCACGAAGCTGCAAGATTTCCATGTCTTCGCTTACTAGGACGCCAGGACAATCGGCTTGAATCATTTGATCAGCGATCTTTTGGACGTCCCGAGGTACTTTTGTAAAACTCTTCGGCGTCAAAACGGTTTCGTTTCTTCTGACATAGGTGCCGCTTGGAAATCGGAGGCTTAGCGCAATGGGCGCATCTTTTCTTGCATAAATCTTATTGGTTTTATCCACTTGTGAGAAGAGATCCGAAAACCCACCAATGGTCTCAGACTTTCCCAACCAAAGAAAGCCACGAGCCAGGAGCGAATAATGAAAAATGGGAATGACATGCTTTTGCAACGTGGTCGTAAAATAGATAAGCAAGTTGCGACAAGATATTAGATCAATTTTTGCGAAGGGAGAATCGGTCGTAAGATCGAGCCTAGAAAACACGCATATATCTCGAATTGATTTTGCGATCTTGTATCCGCCGCCTTCAACTTGTATGAAAAATCGGTTAAGCCGTTCCCGAGAAACATCGCTACTTATACTATGCGGGTATTTTCCCAACCGGGCTTTTTGAATGGCTTGCTCGCTGATGTCGGATGCAAAGATTTGAATCGGTGTGTGCGAAGATTTTTCGCCCAAAAACTCTAATAACGACATTGCAATGGAGTAAGCTTCTTCTCCTGTCGAACATCCTGGAACCCAAACGCGGAGCGGAACGCCTGCGCCACGATTCTGCATTAGCTTTGGAAATACCTCTGTCTTCAAAGCTTTAAACGCATCTGGGTCTCGAAAAAAGTTCGTCACATGGATCAAAATGTCAGCGTATAGAGCCTTTACCTCGTCCAGATTGTGAGAGAGAAATTTGTTATATGCTTCTAAAGATTCCATCTTATGGAGTACCATCCGGCGCTCTATTCGGCGTTTCACGGTGGTAGATTTATAAAAGGCGAAGTCCACATGACATTGTTTTCTTAGCAAATGGAAAATATGGCGAAAACCGTCATGAGGATCGAGTGGTTGATCGTCCGGCATAGCTATTGGATCCGCAGAAGAAGCCAGAATTACGTATGGGTGATGAGCGATCCTTGCCAACTCCTGTGCGATTTGTTCTGGCGTTAAAATGAGATCGACACTCCCAGATTCAATAGCACTCTGGGGCATGTTATCAAATTTTGCAGATTGTGGAGTTTGAGCAAACGTGATTCCGCCTTCAGCCTTTATGGCCGTCAGTCCTTGCGTTCCGTCTGCCCCTGTTCCCGATAAGACAATCCCAATGGCGAGATTTTTCTGATCCTCCGCAAGGGCATGGAAAAAGTAATCAATCACTAAGTGCTGACCGCGAACCTCGGTACGAGGTACAAGATTTAAAACTCCATGAAATATCCCCATGCTAAAACCTGGTGGAATGACATAGACATGGTTTGGTTCCGCGCGCATGCCGTCTGTGACTTCGGTGATAGGCATTTTGGAAACTCGGGAAAGTATTTCGGAAGACATGCTTGCATGATTTGGATCAAGATGTTGAAGAAGAACAAATGCCATGCCTGTATCAGTTGGAAGAGTTGTAAGAAATTTTGTGAAGGCTTCTAACCCGCCGGCAGAAGCTCCAACTCCGACAATTGGAAACCCACCAATATCTTGTCTCGAATGAATCTTCTCCGTAGAGGTAAGTTGTTTTGATTTTTTCCCATTGGCCATGAATACTCCTTAGTTCAGTGCAATATCAGCACCTCCGACAGAACTTTCTAGTAGTTAAGAGGAGAGTGAGGCCCCAAATCAATGAACTGATGAACATCCTCAAGATATTTGTCTATATCAAAAGGTTTTCGAATGAATCCCACTACTCTCCCTTGGGGCATATCTTCCATCCCTGAGAGAAAAACAACTGGGACAGAGTTAACTATTTCAGGTTTCTTTTCCTCAAGCATACGTAAAAAATCAGGTCCACTCATTTCATCCATTTGCACATCAAGAAGAATCAAATCTGGTTTATTGATTTCATTTAGAACTTTGAAAGCCTCGGTACCACTTTGAGCGGTGAAAACCTCAAATCCCTCTATTTCAAGAAAATCCTTTTGGACTTCCAATAAATCTGCGCCATCATCAATAATTAGAACTGACTTTTTTCTTTGTGTTGGGCTGCACTGTTTATGAATACTAGGCTCTGCTGATTTTTCCACATCTTCTCTTTTGTTACAAAATATCTAACCGTTTGAATCTAGAGGCTTTGTACTCCTTAAAGGGGGGCTAGGCAACGGAAATGAGCCCGAATGGATTTTTCATGAGCAGAATGCCACAGTTATGCACAGGGAGGGCGCCTTGATCTAGAAGGCCTTCAAAGTTAGTCGAGTTTTTCAAAAAAGCCCTAGCCGGTTCTTGAAACGTTTCCATTTAAGGCCCCTTCTAACAGCAGGCGTATTATCAACTGAGCGAGGGTCAAACCCCCATTTTTCAATAAATTTCGCCAAGCTCTTTTGCTCGTAAGAGGGGCAAATTTCAATGGTGTCTCTGGTGCCTTTTGAATGATGCCAAATAAAACAATCGGCTGTGGTGTAGTATTTAAGTTCTGCGCGGTCCATACGCTCTCTCAAATCACGGTCTTCATAAGTGACAAAAAACCGTTCGTCAAAAAATCCAATTTTTTCAAAAACGGTTCGTTTAAAGCAAATGACAATGGGCATAAACTGAGGTGAAAACTTTCGATAATTGCGGCGAATAAATTTTTGAGCCTTGAGAGGAGTCTTAATAGGGTCAAACGGTGATTCATCATAATGAGGACCTACCGCATCGGCGCCTAAACGTTCTATTGCTGAAAGGAGGGCTTCGTCCCACTGGGGCATGACCCAGGTGTCATTATTCGCAAGAAATATAAAATCCGAGTTGGAGGCTTTGATGCCTTGATTGAAAGCGGCACCCACGCCGACGTTTTCAGGATTTGAAATAATTTTAACTATCCAGTTTTTGCTTTCGGCGGTTTTTTTGAATTCTTGCAAAAATCTTGGAGTGTCATCGGTGGAATGGTTATCAATGACAATGAGTTCATGAGCAAAATGCGCTCCCTCTAACAAAGACGCAAAACACATTTGAGTGAAGTGAACTTGATTCATTACTGGAATGACGATGGAAGATACTGAATCCATGGGAAAGAGAATACTTTTTGTAGGTGTTGATGTCGATGCCAAAAATTTTCACGTTACGCAATTTTTGAAAGGCGCTGACACTCAGAACATATGAAGGGACAAGTTCTTCAACATAATTTTTGCAAATTCATGACCAATGTGCTTATTCTTGAAAATCTAACTTAGAGGGAGCCAGAAATGTTAGAGGTCCGTAACCACTTACAAGCACTTGCAAATAGGCATCATTTGTGGCGTGTTGAAAAAAGTGTCATACCCGTCAACAATATTTCAGAACTAAAGAAGATATTTGGATGGCAAAAAAGCCCAGTATTTGATGACCCTTCTCTGCACCATTTTGAAGTCATCGAAGACGTTAATGAACGTCGGATTCGTGATGCCGAGGTTTTGGGAACTGTATGTTGTAATGTTAATTCAAGAAATTTCCTAGAGATAGGAACTGCAACTGGTCATGCCACGGCCCTCATGAGTATTAATGCACCTCAAGCCACCGTTTATACATTAAATATTCTGCCCGAAGAGCTGCTGCGAGGGGAAGGTGGGGGGTATAATACTTACGCTCTGGAAAAAGAAAAAATAGGCTCTTACTATCGAGAAAAAAATCTCAAAAACATTGTACAAATTTATGCCAATACGTCTACATGGAAACCAGACTTAAAAGAAGTTGGTGTTGCCTTTATCGATGGCTGCCATGACACCAAATATGTTATTAATGATACATTGAAAGCATTGAAGTGTATGAGCTCTGGCTCATTTATTCTGTGGCATGATTTTCATCCCGCACTTACAAGAAAATATGAATGGATTTATGAGGTGTGTTTAGGAGTTGAAAAACTCCTTTCGAAAAAAATTATTAAAGGTCGAATCTTTCATGTCAAGGACTCCTGGGTTGGGCTCTATCAGATTCCATAAATTTAAGGCTATCACAACATGACTCTTAATGCAGTCGATCCAATCACTTTTTCCAAAAAACTATCGAACTTCTCTAAGGAATGCAAAGAACTATAACTTTTATACTGTGGATTTAGTTTTCTTCCAGATAGATCTTTACCCTGAAGAAGACTTTCAATAGCTTGAAAACAACTGCTTGGATTTTTCTCAGGAACACAAATACCTAAATCAAATTTTCGAGTTCTTTCGGACATGCAATAGCCGTCAGAAACAACAACAGGTCGCTGAAAAAAGGCCGCCTTGGTCAAGATATTGCTACTATGATAAAATTTTTCATAAGCAGCAAAAATAATATCGCAGCGACAAATAAGATCATTAAACACGCGCTCATCGGGAACGCGTTCTAAATGGAAAAAACAATTCTCAGGGGCTTTGGCGATTATTTTTTGCAGATCTAAAAGATCTTCTTTATTATTGTTAAGGGCATTCAGAGGGCCGATGAAGGCAAAATAATAATCTTTATTTTTTTCGATAGCCATATTTGCTACGTTGATCAAAGTTATAATTCCCTTACGCTTTGAAATTTCACCCACGAGACCGATGATCTTCCTTCCTCGGGCCTTTTCAATAAGCTGTTGATCCAAGAGAGACACCTGCCCACTAACCTCGGTAAAACTGACGTCAGGCATTACGAGGATTTTTTTTGATGTAAAAATGGATTCCAAACGATTTACAATCCCTTCATCCAGAACAGCTATGGAGATACAATTTTTTGAATGGAAAAATCGATCTTTCCTAAAAAGTCTCTTATGTAAGAATTTTAAAAAAGGTTTTCGTAGATATTTGGGCGTGAGATAAAGCCCAAACCATTTGTAAGGAAAAATTTGATCAACGAGGGCGCCAGTCAGTATTTTAGAAATGATATTTGGTTCTATTCCTGGAAAGAAAACTAAATCAGGAACCCAGCCTGTTTCCAAAACAGCATTCTCTATGCTGGTTCTGCAGATCATCCACCATGAAACACTTTGTTTGAAATATTTCATGGGCAGCTTGTGAGTGAACTTTAAGATTTTACTGAAAAAGCGTTGTTCTTTTAATGCATTAGAAATTTGTTGATCTTTTGATTCATTAGAAATTTTTCGAAATTTAACGTTTTCAATATTAAATCCTTTAATTCGAGCCCATTGTTGTAGCTCTTCGGGCTTCTGACTAACTGAAATAACTCGATGTCCGAGGTATAAAAGGCGTTCAACAATTATTTTGTGATAAGTTGGAATATGCCCAATCCAAAATGTGTCAATAACCACAAGGGTCTTCAAGATAAACCTCAATTCATTTCCATGGAGTGTGGATTTAGACAGCTTATTTTGGTTAACTGCTAAGGCCATGTCTCCAGTGCTGACCTTGTAATGAGCCCAAATGGTTTTCCCAAAATCATCCATTGAGTCATATCATATAGTTGAACAAATTGCCTTGAATTAAGACATCAATAATTTTCAAAGTACCTGCGCCCTTAAGCAAGTCCTACCGGAATTGGATTCTGTGTAACCAGGGATTTAAGCCGGTGCGGATATTTTTTCGGGTACTCAATGCGGGGCCGTCGCAGCCACCCTGAACAATATCGAAAATTCTCAAGCTCCTTCTTCTGAAAATATCCATGATATTGTGAGCCGCATTAAGCCGCACATTTTTCCGATTACACAAATATCAGGGATTACTCACTAAGAAAACTTGAAATTATCACGCCCTACATAATAATAAATCCCAAAACCATCGGTATTAATTTCTACCCTCTGAATAAGTTTTTGGATAATTTTCTGTTGACTGGCTTTTTAATGATCGTATTGAATGTTCTGTATCGGCATAGTGGTGAATCAAAATACACGGGCATCTGTTACTCAATCTAATTGAAATCAAAGGTCACAGTAAACCAGTCAACCTGATTGTGATGAATCGATCAAGCTGGACTCAACTTGGCTGAGGTGAGTCGATCACCCCACACTCAACTTGGCTGTATTGTATCGATATACATTGCCATTTTGTTGATCCCGTAAGCTTCAATCGCAGCTCTCTGATTACACGAGCGACAAAGTAATCTAAGATTTTCTTTTGAGTTCAGACCACCCAATGCTTTGGGATGCTGATGATCTATTTCAAGAGCATAATGTGATCCACAAATCTGACACTGCCCCTTATCTCGGAGCCAAGCTTCACGTCTAACTTGGGCATTTGAAATATTTTGGGCTTTTGAGTTTTGATTTTGCTTTCGTGCAACCCGTTCTGGCGCGGGTGATTTTGATTTATCCCATTTTTCTAAGGCTAAGTCACATAGCTCATCCATAAGTTCAGACATTGTAAGGTTTGGATTTTTATGAGCGCGAAGCCCTTTTAGCTTTTGAATTTTATCTAGAAGCTCTTTTTTGGCAGTAAATTTAATTTCAATATCGCTTTCAGAAATAGCTCTGACTTTATCGATTGAAATTACAGGGCTTGTTGAAAATGAAACAGCGATCTTCTCAGCTTCACGCTTTGAGGTGTTTTCTAATTTCTCTAAAACTTCGATTTTTTTTGATTTTGAAAACTGTTTTTGAGTTTTCCCTTCTCTTTTAAATAAAGACTGGGCCATACCAAGATGAGTTAAATTAAGTGAACCGTCATTAATTTTTTCTTCGATCTCCGGAAGTTCTTTTACGAGGCGCATCGCCTGAATGCGTCGATAAGCTTGATCTTCGTTATAGCCAAGTTCTTTGAGGGCATAGGCAAAAAGTGAACTGTACTTTAATTTTGAAAAAAGCCTTCGGCGTTCAATTTCTCGAAGATGATGAAGTATCTGAGATAAGATCTCTCGTTCTTGTTGAACAAGTTTGCGTGTCTCAAGGAGTAAAACATCGTCGTGCATGGATTTTAAATTAATCATTAATTCCCCTTTTATTTTTAAAACCATAAAAATCCTAAAGCTTTTAAAATCTTAGAAATTTAAAAACTAATGAACAATAACATAGGTTTTTAAATTCTATTTTTCAGTGGTTTACTTTTTCAAATTGTATGGATGAAAATCATCCGTAGAACGCAACAACAGCCTCAAGAACAAGACTTTTTATGCGTAAACTTTAAAACAGAAGTCATTTGGACAAATGAAGCACACAAGCGATTTTAGAAATCAGCAAAACCAGTCAAGCACTTTTTAAAAAATTGCATTTTTAAAATTCTTTAATCGGAGGAGAAGGCGGAGAAGCAGATAGGGTTCTAATTGCAGTAAGAAATTGAAACATTGTTTCAGCTAGAAACTTTTCCCCAAATGACTTTGGCAAAAAAACTCTGCGCTTAATCTCATAAAGTGGTCGTAAGAGTCCTTAAGTTATCTAAACTGAGGGACGCAAGATCAGGTCTATTAAATTGCGGATCAAGAAGCCACTTGCTGACGAGCCTGCCAAAATCAAACTCGGCCTGCACAGGAGAGGCGGCAGATTAGATCATGCCGGTTTTCGATTTATAAAACTAAACAACTTGTATTTATTATATCAATACTTAGTTCTGAGTTTAGACACTGGGTGCTTTCGTATCTTAAAAGGTTCTCTTCCATCTCCTTTACACTCGCACCCATGAGAATTTGTAGAACTGAGGCAATACGCCCCATTACTGCCAGTTCAAACAGTTTATAAGTTTTCTTAATCGCGATGTATGTTGCAATCAGCTTGGTTCTTAGAGATAAGTAGGCAAACTTAATTAAATGATGGGTGGCGGGTTGGCGACGAAAAGCAAATCTCAGACTCGTCGTCGTGAAGTACCACCTAAAAAAGATAAGTATTCCGACGACCAGCCTGTACATAATAAAGTCGACGCGCGTGAAGAGGCCTCAGTGCCTCCTCAACCAGCATTTCTAATCGTTGGTGTCGGAGCCTCAGCTGGTGGTCTTGAGTCTTTCATGGAGATGTTTAAGAGTCTTCCACCCGATACGGGCATGTCTTTTGTTTTAATCCAGCATCTCTCGCCCCAACACTTAAGTATCTTGAGTTCTTTGGTACAAAAAGCAACTCGAATGAATGTACAAGAAGCTGTCGATCAGACGTTGGTTAAGCCAAATAATGTGTACATCATCCCACCAAACACCACGCTTGAAATCTTTCATGGTGTTCTTCATTTAAGTTCAAGGCAAGAACCCCACGGTGGGATGCCAGTGAATGCATTTTTAACTTCACTTGCAAAAGACCAAGGAAATCTCGCCGTCGGAATTATCTTATCAGGTACTGGGTCTGACGGAGCAAATGGCCTCAGAGATATTAAAGCCGACGGTGGCATTACACTTGTCCAACAACCAACAACAGCTAAGTTTGATGGAATGCCACAAGCTGCCATTGAAGTTGCTGCTCCAGATTTTATTCTTCCTATTGAAGCAATCTCTTCAGAATTAGTTAAAATATCAAGTCACCCTATAGTCAAAAAAACTTTGCCAATAGAAGACAATATTCCAAGTCCCGAAACAGAACAGATTCTGCAAAAAATATTTCTTTTAGTCAGAAATGCCACAAAAATTGATTTCTCGTCTTACAAGTATCCCACCCTCATTCGGCGAATTAAAAGAAGGATGGTTTTACACCGCGTAAATAATTTGAAACATTATCTGGAGTATCTGCAAATCACGCCTCTAGAAGTACGCTCTTTATTTGAAGATCTATTAATCAATGTGACTGATTTCTTTAGAGACAACAAGGCTTTTGAATCTCTTAAAACAAAAGTGTTTCCTGAAATTATTAAGTCAAAAATTCCAAGTACTCCTATTCGAATTTGGGTTCCTGGATGTTCAACTGGTGAAGAGGTCTACTCTATTGCCATTTCACTCATTGAATATTTAGGAGAATCACTTCATAAGTACCCAATTCAAATTTACGGTACAGACATTTGCGAGCCAGCGATTAAGATTGCTCGCCTTGGAATTTATCCTGAGACAGCCGCTCCAAAAATTTCACAAGCAAGGCTTGAGCGATTTTTTATAAAAGAACAAGGTGGCTATCGCATCATGAAATCGGTTCGCCATTATTGTATTTTTTCGATTCAAGATGTCACAAGTCATCCACCAATTAATCGACTTGATCTTTTGAGTTGTCGAAATCTCATGATTTATCTTGGTACCAAAATTCAAAAGAAATTGATGGATACCTTTCATTATGCATTAAATCCCAACGGATTTTTAATGCTCGGGTCATCAGAAAGTGTTGGGCCTGTAGCAAACCTTTTTGCGATAATGGACAATAAAAATAAGATCTACAGCAAAAAGAGCGCACAAATACCTTATATGCGCGAAATTAGTGAAGCGCCCTCTATAAACCAAACACCTATTGCATTCTCAGGTACTACTGAGACAACGCTTAAACCACCTTTGAAAACAACCGATCCGGTATTTGCAGCCGAGCAGTTAATGTTAGAAAAATATTCTCCTGCTTGGTTACTGGTGAATCAAGCATTAGACATTGTTCAATTTCGTGGCCATACGGACCATTTTATTGCTCCTGCTTCGGGGCAACCTACCTGGAATCTCATGAAAATGCTGAGAACAGGACTTTCCCCAACGGTTCGAGTTTTAATTCATTCAGCGATTAAAGAACAAATATCAGCTAGAAAAAGCGGTCTAAAAGTTACTTTTGGTAAAGTAACAAGAGCCGTTGATATTGAGGTCGCTCCAATCAGAATTTCAAACTTGGAACAGCACTTTCTCATTGTATTCATGGAGCAAAAAGTTGAAATCTCAAAAACAGGGGGTTTAAAAACAAAGGGCAAAAAACAAAAAACAAAAAAGAAAGAAATAGACCCAAGTGCGCTTGAAATTACTGCTTTAAAAGAAGAATTACAACTAACTCATAATTCACTTCAATCTATTATTGAAGATCAAAGTGCTTCTAGTGAAGAAATGCAAAGTACTACAGAAGAAGTTTTATCCGCTAATGAAGAGCTGCAAAGCACTAACGAAGAGCTTGAGACAGCAAAAGAAGAATTGCAATCAACCAACGAAGAACTCTCCACTCTCAATGACGAATTAACTAACAGAAATAATGAGCTTGACCATTTAAGCAATGATCTTATCAATGTATTGAGTAACGCTAACGTATCAATAGTCATGGTGGATTCGGAACTTCGAATTCGACGCTTCACTCCTATGGCTGAGAAGCTTCTAAATTTAATCCCCACCGATGTCGGGAGAGTTCTGACTGTCATTAACTTCGGATTTCAAATTGAAAATTTGGACAAACAAATAACCTCCGTTATACAAACTTTGGAGACTTTCGAAAAAGAAACTAGAGACCAAAATGGTATTTGGTATTCAGTCAGAATCCGCCCCTACAAGACTATAGATAATAAAATTGATGGCGCTGTAATTGTCTTCGTGAATATCAATGACGTAAAAATTAAGCAGATCCATATTGAAGAGGCAACAAGATACTCAGACGGTGTCATCCAAACTATTCGAGACCCATTGGTTGTACTTGATCAGAATCTGTGTGTTGAGCGCGCTAATCAGGCTTTTTATGATACATTTCAAGTTATAGAGAAAGACACCATAGGACGACCATTTTACGAACTTGGTAATCGTCAATGGAACATTCCTGAGCTTAGAAATTTACTAGAAGACGTATTGCCTCAAAAATCTGAGGTAAGAAATTTTGAAGTCGTTCATCACTTTGAAAAAATTGGTGCGAAGATTATGACTCTCAACGCTCGAACACTTGAATGGGCAGGGCAAAAGAAGCATCTCATTCTCATCAGGCTTCATGATCTAACAGAACGTGAGCAGATAAAAAAAATAGAAGCTAAAGGGGATGAAAATGGAACAAGAAAATAATCCATCCCCTGAATTTCGACGCATGTCCAAAGATGAACTGTCACAACGGCTAAACGCATTGCAATCATGTTCTGGTGATAATGAAAGTTACAAAGAACGTGAAGAAGAATTTCAAAAAGTACTTCATGAGCTTGAAGTTTATCAAATTGAACTTGAGATGCAAAACCGTGAGTTACGTGACTCAAGAGAAGCACTTGAGGAGTCACATGATCGGTATGTGAATCTCTACGATTTTGCTCCCACTGGATATATTACGTTCAACGATCAAGGAATAATGAAGGAGCTTAACTTAACCACAGCAGGAATGCTTGGTGTTGAACGACGTTGGCTCGTGGAGCGTTCCATCGCGCCATGGATTGTGAGTCAAGATCTACCTTCATTTAGACAGCATATAAAAAAATGTCAGGCGACCGAAGATAGGGTAATTGCAACTCTTCAACTCACACGAAAAGATAAAGAGATAATTGTCGTTGAATTGCTCAGTGTTTGCTCTACTCACCGTGAAACAGGAGAGAAAGTAATCAGAACAGCTGTTATTGATATAACGAAAAAGAAAGAGCTCGAAGATGAATTGCAGCGGTCTCTAAATACGCTGAAAGAAGAGCGCAAACTTCGAGAAATATTTGTGTCAACTTTAACTCATGACTTGCGAACACCCCTCTCTGCAGCCAAGATAGGGGCAGAACTCATTATTAGAAACTCGGGTCCAGAGGATAAAAATCGCACTTTAGCTTCTCGAATTTTAGGAAGTACTAACCGCATGGATATTATGATTCAGGATTTATTAGATGCCAATCGCATCAGTGCGGGACAAAAATTACCACTTAAAATTCAAGATTATGATTTTGTCGAACTCGTTAAACAAACTATTGAGGTGCTTGTAAATATCCACGGTGATAGATTTCAGCTCAAATCGCCGAAATCCTGCCCCAGCTCGATGGATCCATCGGGGATGCGTAGAGTTATCGAAAATATTTGTAACAATGCTGTGAAATATGGCTACCCAAAGACCCCCATTACGTTAACTATCCAACCCACAAGCGATATAATATTGTTTTCAGTTCACAATGAAGGGCCTGCGATTCCTAGAAAAGACCAAGCTATGCTCTTTAATCAATTTCAGAGATCTCAATCTGCCCAAACTAGTGAAAAAAAAGGTTGGGGTGTTGGACTTACATTGATACGCGGAATAGTGGAGAGCCACGGGGGGAATGTACATTTAGAGAGTGATAGCGACAAAGGTACAACTTTTATTATCGAACTACCTTCTCTTAAAAGAAGTAAAGAATCTTTAAATTAAAATTTGAGAAATATATCCTTTTTCAACAAGTTCTCTAAGTCTCACTTTTATTGTATTTCGATTGGCACTTGTGATTTTTTGAATATCCGCAATTGAAGCAGTACGTCTTTTTGTTTTTTCAGCGACTTAGGGTATTTCATACGTAGCTGATGTAATGAGTGTGAGGCAAAAGGGGGACTACTTCTCAAAAGACGATTTTTTAGGCAGTTGTTTGGCGAGAAACTTGTCCAACATGTGAGCGATTTCCGGTTCAGAGAAGTTGTCATTGAGAGCGTAAAATTTTGGCTTCTTCTTTTCTATTTTTCTAAAAATCTCGCGCGTCTTTTTTACGTCATCGGTTAAAACACCAAATACAAACTCACGATCGGTTTTCTTTTTACTGACCAACTGAAATTTGAGGCCATGTTTTTTATCTTGAATCAAATAATAATGATGAAGAAACGTTGGCACCACATTTTTCCAATCACGAAATTTGGCTTTTGAAGTGCGCGTGAGCTCCTTCTTCCAAACACGATGCATTTTTTCAAAGGCAGTTTTGTGATAAATATAGGGAATATGACATAGAAAATATCTTTTCTTTTTACCGTATCTTTTATTGAGTAAAAACATAGTGTTAAAAACAGCACTCAACATCAACTTCTTTTTATCACGAATATTTTCACGAAATTCATTCTCATTTTCTTTAACAACGAGATCATGAAGAAAGATCTTTGTGGCCCCCTTTTTAGAGACCAGATCTTCTTTTTTAACTTTTCTGCCGAAAAAATAATCATCATTCATATGAAAAAAAACCTCACTCAAACCAGGTATTCTCCATAAATGCTGTTCGATGGCATTGGTATTAAAAGAGGGAAGATGACGTTTATTGGGAAAAAGATCATTTTGATTAATAACGCGAAGTCTTGGATGCTTCAAATTTAGCCATGCAGGATGATAGCTGGGTGTGACAAGGTATATTATACCTTTATGCCACGGCAGGTACTTTTCAAGGGATCTCAGTGAGTATTTTAATTCATTGTTGTTGCGATCACGTGATGTATTGATCACATCTGGGCCGCCAAAATAGCGCCTGCTCCGTCGATATTCTTTATTTCGCCCGTCTACCCAGGTGTAGACAATTGAGCACAGAGATGTATCAAATTTAGACACTCAAACTCCTTAGGAGATGACTTAGATAATAAGACTTAAGTATAGTTACATAAATACCGATAGGTAGTTATACTGATAGAAGAAACTTTTCACAAGGGGGAGGCAATATGAAAGCAAAAGCTAAAAAGCTAAGTAAGAAAAAGCCTGATGTTGGATCTGGCAGCGATAGTAGCTGGATGTAAAGATTAGCTCAAAGAGCCCCTTTTCAGGGCTCTTTGAATTTAAGGCTTTTTTGATATATTTTTACGGCATTATTATTTTTCTAGGTCTCACTCTCCTTCTTGACGCCATTCTTACCAGTCAATATCGAAAGCGAAAAAGAGATCGGGCTCGCGCCATTACACCCAGCGTGAGAAACTCTCTTTATCATCACGAGCTAAAACCCAATTGGTCAACACCCCAAAGAGTTTTGGGTCCTTACGTTTATTCCCATTACACCAATTCACTAGGGTTTCGTGATCAATGCGTTCGCGAGGTAAGTCTTCAAACCTCTTCTTCTCGCCTTGTTATTTTAGGAGATTCGTATGTTGAGGGTCTTGGAGTGAATTATGAAGACACCTTTGTTGGCCAGGTTGCAAAAGCATTACCTCACATCGAAGTTTTAAATGCGGGAGTTTCGATCTATTCACCTTCAATCTTTTATAGAAAGATGAAATTTCTTTTTGAAGAAAAAAAATTGCAACTTGATATTTTGGCTGTTTTTATCGACATCTCTAATGTTCAAGACGAATACGTGCGATCTTTTGATTTCAATGAAAACATAATCGTCGATGCTGACCGTCTTAAGCAAAATCCAACTATTTTACCAAAAAAGTTTTTTACCTTTAGCACGCTTCTTCTTAAGTCTGAAAAATGGTTAAAACAAACTTTTATTCCCGATTCTGTTTATAAGAGACACATTGATTTTAAAAGATCCAATTGGACAATTAATAAGGACTTTTTTCAAGAGTATGGAGTTGAAGGCTTAGAAAAATGCAAAGCCAATATGAATAAACTTCTTACCCTTGCTCGAGAAAACGGAGTGAAGAAGGTGATCTTAGCTGTGTTTCCTTGGCCCACTCAAATATACTACAAAGATTTAGATTCAATGCAGGTGAAGATATGGCAAGAGTGGGCATCTAAAAATAACGTCACGTTTATAAATCTTTTTCCAGATTATATCGCTCCAAATAAAAACCCAATGGAGATTCTTAAAAAGTATTTTCTCCCTTGGGACATTCATTGGAACCAAGCGGGTCATAAGCTTGTAGCCACTCGATTTTTACAAGTAATCAAAGATTTGAAAAATTAAAATCTGAACAAATTTTAATTCTCCTAACGCTGAAAATTGATCAGAAATAATCAAGCCCACCAGTAACAGCAGCAATCTGGGCATCGATGCAAATTTGATCAGTCACTTTGGGGCTGTCGGGATACACCTCAGTTGTTGTTGTGTACTCAGCGTCAGAAAAACCTGCGCATAAAAATAGTTTTTTAACGGGATAGTTAATCACTCCTTCTTGCTCAACTTTAGCGCCAATAATTTTACCAGTTTCATCAGGCTGTGCAATATGAGTAACTTTTCTAACAGAATCGATGATGGCTTTTTGAAAATCAGCGCATGGATTTTCAGCGTCTCCGACAACATAAAATCCGTCTGGTATCGGCGAGAGCTCTTGTATGACTCCATCTCTTTGTTCAAGTGCAGGTCGAAATATGGTGTTATCTGTGTCTGTGGTTTCGTGCAGATCAAAGTGTACAAATGGTTTTATGCCTGACATTGCTGTAAGAAAAAGTCTGCACTCTTCAGCGAGGCTGTCATTATGAAACGAGCGATTTGGGTCAATGGCTTTTGCATTCCAACGATTGATTGTTTCGTAAGCCCAAGGACTAATGCAGGGTGCGCAAATAAAATTATATGTGTGAGTGTAATTGATTGCCGCTTTTTGAAAAAAGCCCAAAGCGCCATGGACACCGCTCGTTTCATAGCCGTGAACTCCACCTGTGATTAAGATCGTTTTTTTAGTCACATCAAAGTTTTTCGACTTTATAAGATGGAGCGGATAACTATTCGGGTTTAGTGAGAGTGCTCCGTACTGATGAATTTCAAAGTTTGTTTTTAATTTTTGAATTTTACTGACGACTTCCTCTTGGTAAGAGCGTTTAATTTTTTGCTCTTTATACCAGATATCTTTTTCGGCTTGTTGCCATTTCATATGTCTGAAAAACCCAAAATATCTACGTAAGTTGTGCCTCGAGATATCGCAGATGATGGCCGAGCTGTTTGCCCCTTAATTTGAATTTTATTATTCTTAAAAAGATCTTTAAATTTTGCGCGCGATATATTTTTAAGCTCAGAATTTCGATCTTGCTTTCGAAGTTCTTCCATAAGTATTTGATCAAGCCTTGATAAAGATTGATTCAACACGAGTGTCACTCGAAATGAATTTTGAGGCTTTGGAGGTTCTTCATGTTTTGCTTTTTCAGTCATAAATAACGTGTATCACAAGTTATTGACTCTTGCTGAAATAACTTATGACCCGAACAATTTAAATACACTTTCAAGTTGAGCTGTAACGTCTTGTAGCTCTTCAGGTGTTGAAACGTCAGACGGGTCAGTCGCAGGAATCGGCAATTGTGGAACTTGCTTTTTTCCTGAGTAAAGAACAGTGTACCAGTAATAATTGCGCGCTATATTACCGACATACTCGCGTGTCTCTCTAAAAGGAAATAAATCAACCATCAAAACTCGATTATGCACAGGATAACGTCGCTTCCATTCATCAACAGGGCGACTTCCCGCATTGTACGCAGCTAGCGCAAGTTCTGTGTCACCCTTATATCGCCGCATTAAATATGCAAAATGTTTTGACCCTAGCTTTACATTCAATTCAGGATTCACAAGCCTTCTGAGAGCCTCACGCTTTTTTATACGCGCTGTTGCAGGCATTAATTGCATTAAGCCCACAGCCCCTGCCCCACTTTTAGCGGTTTCGTTAAAAGCACTTTCTTGCCTGATTAATGAAATTACTAAAAATTCATCAAGACCAACTGATTCCATCACCTTGTCATTAAGATCTCTAATCGGATAAAATAATTCAAGTGCTGGGCGAGAAATCATCTCAGGATGATCTCTAAAAAGTGGAGCTAAAAATTTAAATTTTCCGATGTTATTGCCAGCCCTATTAAATAAAAGAGAGCCATACAATTGCACCTCTGGCTCTGCTTCTTCCATTTCAACAGTAACAGAAGTTAAAATCTCAGTTACATAGCCTCGAGTATTTTTTTTCTTCAGACTCAACAGTCCTTCTGCGGCTAAGATAGCATTATTTAAAATCGGTTTTGTAGTTGAACGAAACTTAAGAGCAGAATCAGCTCTAACTGCGGCTGTTCTTAATTGATCAGAATATGCTTTATCAACCAAAAGTGTATGCAAACTAAATGGATGATCATCAAGTAAAGTTTGCGCTGCCTTATTTGCTGCTTCTGTATGAGTAAGTGCTTTTTGGCAGTGATAAGTCCAGTAAAGTGCACGTGAGCGGTAAGTTTTCTTTTTATGTTCAGCGGTAAGATATTCTAAGTCAGAAATAACTTCATCACATTTACCCTCCCAAATTTTTAAGAGGCTTAAACGGTACTTGGCTGCGGGTTCATACACCTCATGCTTGCACTGAGCAACTTTTGCATAAAGCGAAATGGCTTTTTGCTTCATTTGAGAGTCTGGAAAAAATTCTTCAATTTTTGCAGCTAGGTAATATGAAAGTCGAATATTCTTACAAGTATTGTTTTGAACTGATTCAAATCCCTTCTCTAATAGAGAATATGATTTGATAGAATCAAATACCTCTCGAATGGCACCAGCATTTATTTTTTTAAAATCATCTAATTCACCATTTACTAATTTTTTCTTATACGCCGCATATTGCCTTCGCTTTTCTTTAGCTCGAGCCTTAATGCTTTCCCCTTCACTAGGCAAATCTTCATCGTCTGGGCTTACGTATTTTTTAATGAAGCTACAATATGGATCTTTTTGATTAGATTCCGCACATGCTTTTATATACGAAGCATCATGACTCGATCTAAACTTGATAAATTTTTCTGCTTTCAGCTTAAGATCTGCTTTGAATTCATCTGATTCCATATCAAAGCCATAATAGTCACCTGCAACCACTGCTTTAAGTGAATGTACATTGGCGAGCTGCCCTGGTTCGCCCGAGGGCATTCGTGTCAGAATACTTTTTTTATTAGCTGATGAACAACCAGTACTTAAAAGTTGAACCCCTGAAATTAAAAACGCGGTGACTATTAATGCATAGGTCTTAACCACAGATAAAAACCCTCTCTAGTTTCATACTCATTAAATTTTTTAATATAATATTAGAATAACCCCGATGAGCATTTCAGAACAGAGCAAACTTTTGTGAGCCAATTTATATTATAAAATTGTTCAAACTTCATAACCGTGCCTAGCCCTTAGTCAGGGGTGAGTGGATATTAAGGTGTGCCGAATTATTATTTATTACCGATCTCACCAACACTGCACTCAAGTAATAATTTTTAAATGTCGAATGTAAATAAACAGTATTTGTTTTCATGAAAGGCAACCTGTGCATAAATCAATTCAAACAGCTCCTACTTTTGATTTACAATATATTAAAAATTTCACACGCGAAATGATTATACCTGGTTCTCAAGAAAGAGATCGAAACGCCCATTTCGCACACAATATTTATGCAGAACTTCATAAATTGAATATCATGCATGCCGTCGTGCCCAAAACATTGGGTGGATTAGAAATGCCGGTTAGTGACATGATTTGGGTTATTAAAGAATTAGCATTTGGTTCTGCCGGCGTTGCAACAACAGTGATGGCCAATTTATTAGGATATTCCCCAGTCGTGCTTTACGGCTCAGAAGAGCTGAAAAGAAAACGGTTTTTAGAGACTCCAGAAAAATCATCACTTTGGAGTTTTGCAATGACAGAAGCCGCAGTTGGTTTTGATGTTGGGAATACACAAACTAGAGCAAAAAAAATTAAAACTGGTTATATACTCAATGGTCGAAAAGATTACATAACCAATTCTGCACATGCAACGCATATCAGCGTTTTTGCAAACGTCCAAAATACTCAAGGTAACCTTCTCGGGATATCTACCTTCTATGTGCCCGCCAATGCCGAAGGAGTTCGCCGAGGAGAATCCATGAATAAACTAGGGCACAGAGAATCTAATACAGGGGAGCTTTTCTTTGAAAATGTTTTTGTTCCTGATGAGCATCTCTTAGGAGAAATAGGGCAAGGCATTAAAATTTTACACCATAGCCTCGGACGCACTAAAACATTAATTGGTGCAATCGCAAATGGAATTTGTACGCGTGCATTTGAATTAGCAACAGGCCACCTTGCTTCACGTGGTACTCAAGGCCATACATTATTAAATAAATCAGCAGTCCAACAATTCTTGGTGCGTTATTATACTGAGATCCAAGCTGCATGGTTACTTACTTGCCATGCTGCAGCCACGTGGGATTCAGGAAGCCTAGCAATTCAAGAGGCCAGTATGACAAAAATGTACAGTAGTGATTTGGCTGTTCGATTTGCATCTGAAGCGCTTGAATTAATGGGAGCACAAGGGTACTCGGCCGATAATGAGATTTCAAGGCTCTACCGTGATGCAAAATTATTAGAAATTTATGAAGGTTCAACTCAGGTTCTTGAAATTTTAATTGGCAAAGAAATATTCAAAAATAATGAAAGACTTAAAATTCCTAAAATAGCCAATGTGGCGTAAGGCAAACATAAAATGAATATCGTTAATATTAACGTCATGCAAAAAGTTAAAAATTTGAAATACGTATTATTCCCTGGGACACATGTTGAAGAAATTTTTCTACCCTATTATCAAAGTGCATATAAACTTTGGAAAGACGTATGGACTGAAACAATTTATGAACTCGATGGTCATAAAAATATTTTTTCTGATGACTTTACCCGTCAAGATGAAATAGGCGCACTCTTTGACGGGTCAGAATGTATCATGCTCAGTTTTTTCAAGATGGTTGATCTCAACCTGACCGCACATCGTGATGATTCGTACTTTAAAGTTTGGCCAAAAGATATCATTGATAAATTGATCGTGAATAACAAACCTGTATTGATTGGCAGCAACATTACAGCTTCTCAATCTTTTAGAGGAAAACACTTTGGACTTTCTACCAAAGACTTACTGATGGGGCTGCTCATAAAGAGGCTCCAACACACTCCTGCAGGAGCAATGACAGGAACTATGCGCAATAATCGAGGCATGCATGAATGTGCATACCGACATGGCGCTACTCCTTTAAAACAAGGTCTTATACATCATGGTGTTGAAGTCGATTTAGTTGGTTTTTTTCAAGACAAAGTGAAGCCATGCGATATCCCTGGTATTCAAAATTTAGTGAACACCTTATGGAAAAAACATTTAGAATTCCTAAATCATGTGGATTTTAGAAACGTCAGTACCCTCTGATATAACTTCGGCTCTTAGCGTGGTTAACACAGCCACTGATTTTCCTGAACGATCTTCGAGCGGGCATATATATTTAAGTTTAACTTTGAACGCTTTTTTAGCATTAAGGTAATGCTCCTTCACGATATGATCTGGAGCTGTGAAAGGAAGTGTACCTTGACCATGCTTGATAACATTTTCAGAGCATTTTATCATTGCATCAATAACCTGTTGAGGTCTTTCGTAAAGCACAAACCATTCATTACAAATTAAATCTAAAAGACTATAACTAACACACATGAAAAATTCGAAGTTTCTGTAGAGCTGCATCCATTGAGCACTATAAATCTCAATAACATCACCTTTGGTTATAAACCGTGTGACGTCATCTTTGGGCTTAAGATTGTATTTTTGAAAAGCAATATTGAGGTATTTAATTTCTTAGGCAAGTGTAGTTTTAGTAATATCAGAATTCATAGAATCAGGTAAATTATAGACTATACTTATATAATCAAAAATACCTTTGGAAATTCTGCGCTGTACATCATCAGGTAAATTCAAAAAAGTCGTTTTAGCCTCTGAAGTATACGCTTTAACTTTGATACCCTTGACTGCTAATAAATCTCTTAAAAACTCAAGTTGCTGACATAATTCATCGACTAACTCAATAGTACTTTTATTTATCCTGTTAACTTCTTTGAAAAGTTCCATAAATCCCCGATCCTCCACAATTCGAATAACTCGTTTTATTGAGCTCTCGAATGATAGATATATACCAGAAAGTTATATTACACACAATTCAGAATAAAGTTTATTTACTTAAACCTAGAAACTTGAGGCTACTTTATCCTCTGCATTCAATATTTGCTCAGGTGAATATATCAATACTTTAGACATAGATTGCTTGCGACTTTGTAAAATCCACTCCCCACGTATTGATTCATTATACGATCTGCCTACGATATTCTTTAGTAATGGCCTTACCAAATGGAGTCTGTACCAAGGAAGTATGGGAAATAAATGATGCTCCACATGATAATTAAAGTTATTGATTATCAAATATGAAAACCACTTTGGATAAGAGCATGATCTTGTAACCTCATACTGACGCCAAATTGGCAGTAGTTTATTGCCACGATTCTGGGGCAATTGAAGATGGTGGGGGAAATTAATGACTTCTACCATAACTAAATAAATTGCTAATCCTGGCGCAATGTCTAAAAACCCCAAACCCAATCCTTTATAAATCGCAAAATAAATAATGAGTGGCATTCCATAAGAATACATATTGCATGAAAAATCCTTTTTACTACTCTTCACTATTGATTTAAACCCAGCACTCCAAAACACAATATGTTGCATAAATGCGAGTAATGGAATCCACGATCGCCAAAAAAACTGTAAAACCGCCACTAGGGTATGTGCTTCTGGATTAAAGTTTTTGATAATTTTCATGGTTGGATCTTGATCAATATTGCCTGCCCAGTAATGATGCTGAAGATGCACCTGCTTCCAAGGCCAATATGGTAAAAAACACAGTGCCCCGGCTATATATCCCATAGAGTTATTGAATGATTTACTCTTTGAAACAGCACCGTGTACCGCATCATGCATCAATGTAAAATTACGAAAAAACAAAATCGGCCAAAAGGCCTGAGCCAGAAAATAACAAATAGTCGACCCTTGCTTGATAAGCAGCACCGCCAAGCTAAATACGACAGCATTAAACAGCAAATGTGATAAGACTTTATTTGCTTCGGGCTTGAAATCAAGATTAGCACTAAGTTGTCTTATTTGTTCCTGCATAGGCCCCCGTATGAACTATACAAGATTCATCGACATCATAGACCAATGACTTTAGTGTTTTGCAGACAAATATAAACTATTTTTATTTGATTGATTGCCAACGGTTGAGACTGCCTTAAATCAAGCCTTTTTAGTTTTTCTATGACGATCCAGGCCTTCTTTGATGACACGCTTATTCTCTTCAATAAGAAACTCTACGACTTCTGTCTTCGATAAACCATATATGTCAATAAGCATTGAGATTGCCTCTAGGGGTGGAGAACAAAGACCTCTTTCCCAATTAGAAATAAATTGGGCACTTTTATAACCCAACTGATGGGCAACTTCACTTTGGGTAAGTTTTTTTAAAGTCCTTTTTTTCTTTAAATAATTTCCAATATTTTTGTGTTGTAATAACATTTATACCTCTCGTTAAATTACGCTCTCGTTGTTTCTACTTTAGTACTCAACATCAATCATGCGGATGGCCTTGATAATAACAAAAAACCATATTTCTTAAAGTACAAAATAAATTATTTAAACCCTGACCATGGAATATTTACCGTGCGTCAAACATAAAACGGTTTTTGGAAATTTGTTAATTATTACGTTCTTAAATATAAATATTGTTTATTTAGTTGAAAATTAATGTCAAGCTACATAAACATATTTGGTTTACAAACAAGGATTAGAAATCATGCGACAAATAGAATCTAAGGATTACTTTGCCAGTGGTATTGCCCACGACCTCAACAATATCTTATGTACAATTTTAATTCAAACCGATTTATTGCTTCAAGATCCACACACGATTAGTACAGAAAAACACACAATCCAAATTAGAAGCTGCGTAGAGCGCAGCCGCCTTTTAACTCAGCAGCTATTGGCACATGGCAAACAAGAATCGATTGATTTTGAAATTCATCGTCTCAATAGCTTCTTACTTGAATTCAGAACCACTTTGAAACTCATTATCGATGAAAATACTGAGCTCATTATCGCACCGAGTGCTGAGGACGATTTTGTCGCAGCAATCCCAGGTCAAATCGAGCAGATTTTACTTAATTTAGTTGGAAATGCTCGAGAGGCCCTACCCAACGGCGGTACAATAAAAATTACTACTCAAAATACTTCTATAAACGAAAAAACAGCAGAACTCCTAAATCTTAAATCAGGTCAATTCATTATCCTCTCAGT
Source organism: Oligoflexia bacterium (assembly GCA_034439615.1). NCBI lineage: Bacteria > Pseudomonadati > Bdellovibrionota > Oligoflexia > Oligoflexia bacterium. The sequence goes on from JAWXAT010000013.1 coordinate 31,711, forward strand.
CAGCGATGATGGCATAGGCATTGACGAACACACATGCAAGAATATCTTTAAGCCTTACTTTTCGACTAAATCTAAAAACAAGAATCATGGGCTGGGATTAACCATTGTGTCTGACATCATTAAACAACTTAATGGCCGTATAGATCTTCACAGTACCATCGATAAAGGAACTACATTTAATTTATACATTCCAATTTTAAACAAAGACACTTTCTGACTTTGTAAGAAATGGAGTTTTTTTCAGGGTATGAGGCATCAACGCCCCCTCCTTTTATTTTCAAAAACATTTGTTAGATTTTTGTTAAATTTCATTGCCACAAACCCAATTATTCGATACTTACGCTGCAAGGTGGTAATGGGTAGGAGGGCATGTGACCAATGAAGCAGAGTCAGGTAGTTCCTTAGCAGTTGTTCAATCAATACATTCCGGAGGTTCGTCATACACACCACAAACAGAAAACGTGGTTGTAAATCAGACAGACTTTTCCCGTATCGAAGATAAATTCTTTATTAAAGCAAGTTTGAGTTCACAGCTCATTGAAGTCATTCAAGAGCATATGGAACCTTCGTATCCCATTCCGGGGACACACTATACTTTGATTGAATCAATGTATTTTGACTCAAGTGAATTGAGTGTATTTAAAGATCATTTCACAGCAGACAATCGCTTTAAACTTCGTACGCGTCGTTACGGCCCAAATGGTATCTGGCAAAATGACTTCATACTTCTGGAACGTAAGTCCAAAGAAGAGTGTGTGACCAAAAAGTTCAGATTTCAAATTGGAAATCTCGATTACCACCGCCTCTTTTCTGGCAAAACCATCATTCCCTCTGAGGAACTGATCGATAAAAACCCAGAATTGAGCTCTAAAAAGTTATTAAAACGGGTTGAGAAAGTTAACCAAGACATTATCCGTTATGAATTACGGCCACAGTGCGCTGTAACCTACCAAAGGCTTTGTTTTGAAGGTAGTGGTTTACGCCTCACAATCGATAATAGACTGCGGGCAAATCACAAACATGAAGTTGATGAGAAAACTGCGAATCAAATTATTGAAAGTCCAAGTTGGAGTAAAATTCAAGCAATGCGTGAACGCTATCTTCAAGAGCAATACTTAATACTTGAAGTAAAACATTCGGGAAGTATTCCTAAATGGGTACTTGATTTTCTTCAAAGTACGGGTTCTCCAAAAGTTAGTTTCTCAAAATATTGTTTCTCAATTTCAGAAGCGCTATTGAAGCAAAGGAAGTAGTTATGTCCGGTCTTCATTTAAATCAGTTAGCCGAATTAAACTCCGATTCTGGCGATTCACTGCCACTTATTAAAACTTTGTTGATTATGGGTCACTCCGTTGTCTTAGGTATTTTGTTGATGATGGTGGGCATTTGGGTTGCCACGCGATTACGAAAGAATTCTCCAAAACCTGGTCTTGATCCAAACAATCAGATGTCAGAAATCGTTTTAGGTGCTGGAAATTACCTCTTTTTGACAATCGGAATGACGGTAGTCATGGTGTTAGTTAACAATAACTTAGCTCGAGCTTTTGCAATAGGTGCGGCGATTAGTCTTGTACGCCTGAGAATTAAAGTAGATGGCAAAGGTCAGGGCACTACATTATTGATGGCAGTACTTGTGGGAATGGCCTGTGGTGTCGACAAAGTCGTTATGGCTTGGTGTTTAATGATTACGTATACGATTCTACAATCAGTTATTGTTTCGTATGTCTGCAACTGGAGTAAAAATAATCCAAAAATTGTAGAGCCAAAGATGGAACAAACCACCTCAGCAGGGCTCATTGGGATTTCACAGGACATCGCTACCAGCCCATAATATTGCTTTAATTGCGCATTTCATTGTTGAAACACATTGATTGCGGGTTTATGACATGTGTTGTTATTTCGTGAGGTATAAGTGCGTATTGTAAATTTTACTCAAACAATTCTAATACCGATAATACTCATTACTGGCTGTATGAAAGACACAAACGATCGTCTTGCCAATATGGACAAAAGCACAAGTCAAGTCGCCAAAGAAACCGAGCGCATCGAACACGAGTTTGAAGTAACAAACAAACGCTTAGAGCTTGTAGCCAAAGAATTGGAATTGGTTACCAAACAAATGAATTTACTAAATAGTCATATTGGACAGATTTCAGCGCATGCATCTGACGTATCAGGACAACTCAAAGCATTTCAAGAATACGCTGCGATTTTATCACTCGAAATGAAAAATGTTACAGCTAGCTTAAACAATATGGCCACTTCACTTGGCCACGTTGGTGATCTTGCAGAAATGGCGAAAACGATGATGTCATCAATGATTGAACAAGCTTTTTCAACAGATACTCCTCCACCAGAAACCGATGATCTTGATGACTTACTTAATCCACGACCAACACCAACACCTTCACCAGCGTCAAGCATCACTGCTTTGGCTGAACAAATTTAGGAGACCTAAATGCTTTCAAACATTTTGATGACACTGGTTATATTTGCAAGCACTGCCAACGCAGCAACAATTGTAATTAACGATGAGCGATGTGTGCCCCACAGCGCCTTAAAGGTTCATGGCTCGATAACTAATTATGCTGCTTACAAAGACATCGATGGTAGCTACGCCACTCGAGATACAATTCCATTTGATTTTAATTTAAGGCCATTTGTTAAAATAGCTGCAATTGATATGACAAAATCACAAAGTAAAACAAATCCTCAGCTTCCTACACCTCCACGTGCACCTGACACAAACGATATTGTACTTGTAGAATTGCGACCTGTGGCCTCTGATAATACGGCTATATTTCCAAAGCTTGTTATGAACTGCACATCTAAATGGACAAACGACAAGACGTTTAATCATCAGTGTAAACTCTTGCCCCAATATCCTCATTTTGCTTTAGATGATTTTAGTTCTGAACTTATAACTCAAGAGAGAGCAACTTCTTGCCCCAACGGGTCGGCCTTGAAATACACTCTTACAATCGTAAGTAATTCTTTGCAGATTGATCTTATTAAAGAAGAAGCCATGGTTGTATTTCAGAAAAAATGGCCATTAGTTCCAAAAGATTTAATTCGTGCCGGTGTAAACAATCTCTTTAAAGAAGAAGATTTTTTCAGAACTTACTACACCGGTTTTTACGAACGCTGGGTTGCCAGTATCAAGAATTATATTCTGCACTGATTGATGAATTCATACCTTGAATTAATTTATTAATTGCGGCTGCAGCATTTGGGTCACCGCCTTTGCCCACTGATCACTTGAATTTAGCGAAGGCACAAGCCATAGTTCTTCTCCACCCAATGCACGAAAGTCGTTACGCCCGCGGATGACAATTTCTTCTAGCGTCTCTAAACAATCAGCTACAAATGAGGGTGAAAAAAGAAGAACTCTTTTTTTGCCTTTTAGGACTAGTTCCCCATAGGCGACATCGGTATAGGGCTTTATCCAGGGTGTGCGCCCAAGCCGTGATTGAAAGCAAACCGTATACTGTGTTGGATTAAGACTTAGTTTGTCAGCCAATAGTTTTGCTGTGGCAAAACATTGAGCGCGGTAACAATTTTTATTTGCTTGAGTGATTTGATCACAACAATTTTCTAATTTTAAACAATGAGATTTAGTCAGATCAGTTTTTTTCACATGTCTTTCAGGTATTCCGTGAAAACTAAAAAGAATATGATCTGGTTTACTTGCTAGAATTTGCGCACGTCCGTTATTAGCAAACGATTCAATAAATAAATCATTTGAATAAAAAGGCGGCACAAACGAAATATCCTTAATTTTGTATTTTAGTACTTGTTTCTTTGTTTCTTGAATACAAGATTCAGAGGCCGCGAGTGAGTACTGGGGGTAAAGTGGGAGTGCCTTAATCTTCTCAATTCCGAGAGATTTAAATTGTTTCAGTGCATTTTGAATTGATGGCTGGCCATATCGCATTCCGACGATGACGTGAAAACCAGCACCAAGAATGTTTTGTACTTTTTGGCTTAAATCTAAAGTGTTAAATAAAAGTGGTGAGCCTTGAGTAGTCCATATTTTTTGATACGCCAGGGCTGAGTTTTTCGGTCTATTTCTTAGAATAATTAAATTAATTAAAACCCAACGAAAAATGTAAGGAATATCAATCACCAATGGGTCCATCAAAAATTCTTTAAGATATACTCGTACGTCTTGTTCATTTGGAGATTTTGGAGTGCCAAGATTAATAAGTAAAATGCCCGTCTTTTGTGAACTCATACTAGGTTCTCTTGAATTTTTTTTGACGCTATTTTAATTTTCTCAGGCAATTGACTAGTACTCACTAAAATTTGGGAAAGCCCTAGAGAGCCTAGATAATTACCCATAAGCCAAATATTATTATTTGCCAAATTATCTTGCCAGTTCTCGTTGAGAGTTTTTTCTAATTCAAGTGTGTAATGTGGCAAGGCCTTGTTCCATCTGTTAATGCTAAACCCCAATGGCTCATCAACCTTATGATACAATCTTTCACGTTCTGATTTAATTAATTTTATAATTTCTTCATCTGACTTTTCGATTACGGTCTTATCTAAAGCGCCACCGTAAATCCACGTTTCTGAATGCCCCGATGATCGATTTTCAAATATTTTATCATTACACAGAACTCCTAAAACTCTAAAGCCTGTTTCTCGGGGAAACAAACACCCAAAGCCATTGAGAGCTTCTGCTCCTTTTTTGTAAAAAAGTGTGACTGAAATAACTGGTAAAACCTCAATGTCAGAAAGTTTTTGCGCATATTCAGGGTAATGAGCTCTTAAAATTCCAGAAGCCCCATCTACTGATGTACTAATAACGATTGGATGATCTAAAGATTTAGAAAGTTCATACTTAGTTTCAAAATAAAATTTGACACCTTGAGCTTGCAAATAAGTTTGCAATTTTAAAATAACTTCTCCCATACCGTTTTGAGGAGATACTATTCCACGGTACTTTTGAGTTTTTACTCTTTCACGAGAATTTAGAGTAGTAAAAATAAGTGTTGCACTCATTTTCTCTGTATCGCCTGCATAAATACCATGAAGAGCTGGACTCACTAGCCATTTTAAAGCTGCTTTACCAAATAGGCGCGTCACCCATAGAGCGACACTCTCATATGGTTTTGGAAGCTTATTACGTTTAAATATGAATCTCCACAAAACAACAAGGGTGTCTCTAAAACCAAGTGGCCACTGACGAGGCCTTTGACAAAAAATAAAACGTCGTCTGCTAGTTTTTTTAGGTTGCCCAAGTGTAAGCCCAATATCTTTACAAAGATCTTCTAATAAAACTGAGTTTAAAATACCATTTGCAGCAGTTTCAGATAATCCCCACGGTGTCTTAATCGTTTGAATTAATCCTCCAGAATTTTTCTCGAGTTCAAAGACTTCAACTTCAAAACCTGATTTATAAAGATAAAAGGCAGAAGTTAAACCTGAAAAACCACTACCTATAATATGAACTTTCATCAAAGAGCCTGTGAAAATAACTTTGTCGCCGGAGCCTTTGCTCGCAGGCGTCTATCAAAAGCCATGCAAGCATTTCGCAAGAAAGCTTTTCCTAGGCGGGTAATGCTCACAGTTGATTCAGTAATATTGACTAAGCCATCTTCGATCATCGGAGCTAAAAAACTTCTTAAATCTTCAACTTGATTATTTTGTATAATGGCTTTTCCATTTGTCATAAGAGATAAAATTTGCTCACGAGCTTGACGGTCATCATCCGTTAGCAGATGACCACGAAATGTGGGAATATTACTTTGATTGACTAAACGATCATAAACCGGCAAAACCTTTTCATTTTGATGAAAACAACTTGGGGTTTCAGAAATTGCGCTCACACCAAGACCCAAGAGAATACTTGTTCGCCTGTGTGTATAACCCATAAAATTTCTGTGAAGTGTCTTTTTTTGATTAGAGATATTTAACGAATCATGAGGCAGTGCAAAGTGATCCATTCCAATTTCTATATAACCTGCACTTGCTAAAATTTCTCGTGATCTTTCGTAAAGTTGTCTTTTTGACTCTCCAGTTGGCAAATCAGCATCGGTAAAGAGCCTTTGAGCTGGCTTGATCCAAGGAACATGGGCATAACTATAAAGTGCTATGCGATCGGGCTTAAGTTCTGTTGTTAAACGCATTGTGGATTCGATTGTTTCGAGGGTTTGTTTTGGTAAACCGTAGATTAAATCATAGTTAACTGAAGTATATCCAAGTCGTCTTGCTTCTTGAGTGAGTGAGGATGTTATTTCAAAAGGTTGAACACGATTAACAAGCCTTTGAACTTCTGGATCAAAATCTTGCACACCCATACTTACACGCTTAAAGCCCAATTCTCTTAACGAACTTAAATGCTGGGCAGTTGTACGACGTGGATCAATTTCAATTGAGCATTCAACAGATTGCGAATGTTTTTTAACTTTTTCTAAAACAGGTCTTAAAAGTTTTGTGAGTGATTCTGGAGACAAAAATGTCGGTGTACCTCCACCAAGGTGCAACTCTTCAAGTGGTCTATTTAAAATCTGTGGAACTTTTTGGACATAGAGATCCCACTCTTTTAAAAGCAAATTTACATAATGTTCTTCTTTGGTGTGATCTTTGGTAATAGTCGTATTACACCCACAAAAAGTACAAAGCGATTCACAATACGGAATATGCATATAAAGTGACCATGTGGCTTTTTCATCACCATATGCTTGGGTCAAAGCCTGGATCCATTGCTCAGATGTAGGATTATTCTCCCAATAAGGAACTGTAGGATAACTCGTATACCGAGGTGCAGGGATGTCATACTTTTTCATGAGATCAGACATTGTGGTCATCCCATGACCTCTCGAATTGTTTGTACAAAGAGTCTGACATTTTCTTCAGGAGTTTGAGGAAGAACCCCGTGACCAAGACCACTCACCCAACCTGCTCTTTGTTCAGGGGACAGACTTTTTATTTTATCAAGATAATTGCCTAGATTATTTTTAAACTCATCACGTGTACCAAATAAAAAAGACTGGTCAAAGTTTCCTTGAACAAAACCGTGAGAGGCCATTTGAAAACTCTCATTTAAATCCCAGCGATGATCAAAACCGATTCCAGCCCACTTACCTTGTGTAAATACATCATGTGTTAAGTGACTTTTTTGCGTGGCTTTTGAGTAATATCCTAATTTATGGGGAAAACTTTCAGAAAGTTTTTTAAGCTCAGGGACAATCAAATGTTTATACCATTCAGGAGCTAATTCCCCAGCAGCGGTGTCAAAAACCATAATAATTTCTGCCCCGCCATCAAATTGTAATTGAATATTTTCCTTTAAAAGCGGAATCATTTTTTCACAAAAGCGTGGAAATATATCTAAAGCATTTTTTGCTTTAGTTAGATTTCCATCATGACTTCCTTGAACTGCATATGAAAAAAGAGTCCAGGGGCCACCGACAAAACCAATAAGACTTTTTGATTGGGGTAACATTTGACGCGTAAGTTGCATGGCCGTTTTTTGAAATTCAAGTTGGGGAATGGCATCATCAACGCTTCCTAATTTTTTAAGTGTATCTTTATTAAGCTGCCAGCCTAATTCAGGACCCTGATCTCCGTATGTAAGCCCCATTCCAAGTGCCTCAAGTGGAAATAGTAAATCGCTAAATAAAATAGACACATCAAAATCAAAATCTTCAATGGGCCCCATGGCCACTAATGCCGCTAATTCAGGATTCTTACAAAGCTCCATAAACGAATGTTGAGCGCGTAATTTTTGATAATGCTTATGATAACGGCCAGCTTGTCGCATAAACCAGATCGGTGGCACTTTTTGCACAACTCGTTTAATCGCATTTTGAAATTTTTCGTTAGCCACGTGTATCTCCAGTTTCACCCATCCATTGGTATCCAACTCCCCGTACAGAGCGAATGTATTTTCCGTCATCTTTCAATAGCTGACGAAGGCGCACGATAATATTATCAACGGTGCGATTTGTAGGGAACTTCTCTTCTCCCCAAATTGAATCTAAAATATCATCTCGACTCACGACTCGTGGAGCCAACTTGATGAGCAACTGCAATAATTGAAAATCGCGAGTTGAAATTACGGTTTCTTTTCTTTTTGAATCAATAACCACCATACGCTCAAAATCAATTTGTCGATCACCACATGAAATCAAATTTTTTGGAGCATGATTATCTAATACATGTTTGATGCGCATGAATAATTCTTTGAGATGAAATGGCTTAGGAATATATTCTTCAGCACCAAGTTCAAATCCCAATAAACGGTATTGTGCAGAGGCCATCGCTGTTACAAAAATTAATGGAGCCAACTGATATTTTTTAATTTCTTTTGCAAAATCAAACCCTGAACCATCAGGCAAGCCAACGTCTAAGATTATTAAATCAAATCGACTGCTCTTCACGCGCTCACGAGCTTGAGCAATTGATTTTGCCCAAACTACTTCATAAGATTTTTTAGTCAAACGCTCTTGGAGTGTTTGCCCCAAAGAAACATCATCTTCGACAAGTAGGAGCTTATTCAATGACTCCCTCCCTGCAAAACAATCTGTGCAGTAAACCCTTTGGGTGATGAATGAAATTCAATATCGCCATCCATCTTCTCAACTAATTTTTTAGCCAAGTATAATCCAACACCACTCCCGCTGGAAGGGGTGTGTCTTGTAAAGAGTTCACCTAATTTATCAGTATTGCCCAAGAATCCGGTGCCGTTATCTTGAATTGTCAGATTGATTTTATGATCATGGCTTTGAGCTGCAACTACAACTTGGGTTGCTTTTCCGTGAATACGAGCATTGTGAATGATATTTTTAAGCACACCCTCAAGGGCTCGAACATCTGCTTTAACATGACAATCTCCACTGACTTCGATTTTAAGTTCAGGCCATTGATTTTGAAGATGTGATAAAATTGGTTTTAATTTTAAAGTTTCAAGATGCAACTGCTCAGCACTTTTCACACCAGCTAAGAAAAGTGCGTTTTCAAGTTGAACTTCAAGTCTCGCTGAATCTTTAAGGAGTCTTTCAATGAGTACTGCGTGCTCTGTATTTTGCAGATCTTCTTGAAGACATTCGATTTGTAATCGAAGACTTGCCAGCGGCGTTTTTAACTCATGAGTCATTGTAGCAAAAAATTCGCTCATCTGATTATGGCGCCGTTGTTCACGCCTACTAAAATTAAAAAGAGCAATCCCACCAATTACTAAAAGGGCGACGAGAAAAGAACCCTCCCAATGAAGCATGCGCTGGGCCTTAATTATTTCTTCTGGCAATGTGTGGTTAATGGCCGCTAATCTTTCGATTTGTTTTAAACCAAAAATCATCCACCATAACGTAAGTGAAACCGTCAGTGCCAACCAAGCACCAATGAGTAAAAATACTTTTGGTTTTTTGAAAAACGTCTTAGCCATTGACCCCTTTAAAAACCTTTTCAAAACGCGAGAGAGTTTGATCGAGTACAGAATCTGTATGTGCCATTGACATAAAACTCACCTCATAACCACTTGGCGCTAAATATATGCCTTCATTGAGGGCTCGGTGAAATATTTTATTAAATAGTGATTTATGATGCCCTGGAATGGACTTAATACTTCTAATAGGCTGATCAGTACGAGCATGGAGCCAAAAAATCGAGGCAAACTGTGTTACTTGCAATGGAAGGTCATATCGGCCAGCAATATTTTGAAGCTCTTTACTAAACGCGGCAGTTTTCTTTTCAAGTGCTACATGCACACCACCACTTTGAATTTTTTTAAGTGTAGCAAGGCCTGCACGCATTCCGATGGGATTAGCACTTAATGTGCCCGCTTGATAAACGGGTCCTTGGGGAGCGACGAGATCCATTAGATCTTTGCGACCTCCGTAGGCTCCAACAGGAAATCCACCGCCAATTACTTTTCCATAAGTAACCAGATCAGGAGTAATATTTAAAATTTCAGCCATACCACCGATTGCAGTTCTAAAACCTGAAATGACTTCATCAAAAATAATGAGCACACCATTTTTACGAGCTATATCTACAGCTTTTTGAATAAATTCTTTTCGCTGAATGAGAAGCCCGTAATTTGCTGGCAATGGTTCAAAAATAATGGCTGCGATTTTTGAACCATGTTCTTGAAATGTTTTTTCAAGTGCTTGATCATCATCAAGTGGTACAGTAAGTGTTTCAGCCGCTTGAGTAGGTGTCACCCCTGCGCTGTCAGAACTTGATTCACCGGCGAGTCCACTACCCGCTTTTACTAGCAATGAATCCACATGCCCATGATAACAACCTTCAAATTTTACAATTTTTGAGCGATTTGTTGCAGCCCTTGCTACACGCAGTGCACTCATCACAGCTTCAGTGCCTGAACAAACGAAACGTAGTTTTTCAACCCATTTAATTCTTTGGGTAATCCATTCTGCAAGTTCAAGGGAGTAAGGTTCGCACGTACCAAAACTCCAAGCCATCTCAACTGTCTCACGAACAATTTCACTGACTTCAGGATCTCTGTGACCCAAAATTAACGGACCAAAACTTTGACAAAAATCTATGTATTCTTTGTCGTCAACAGAAGTAAGCATTGCCCCTTGAGCTTTTTTAAAAAAGATGGGCTTTCCATCTACACTTTTAAAAGCGCGTACGGGGCTATGAACACCGCCGGGTGCAATTTTTAATGATCGCTCAAAGTACTGTTCAGATAAATTCATGGATTCTTAACTCCTAATTCTTTAGCCAAGCGTGCACCGTAAGTGATGATGTACTGCGCCCCGCCTCTTTTAAGAACATGCCACGTTTCAAGAAGTGCTTTTTCAAATGAAACAAGCCCTGCTTCTGCAAGTAATACGAGACTCGCATACTCACCACTCACTTGATAAGCACCTACACCAAGACCCGTGAGCGTTGAAATGGGTTGAATTAAATCAAGTGAAGTCATAGCTGGTTTTACCATCAATAGATCAGCACCTTCTTCAGCACGCCTCAAACTTGCGTTCATCGCATCACGAGGATTTCTCACATCTATTTGATACTGAGTTCGATCACCAAACTTAGGGCTACTATCAGCTGCATTTCGAAATGGGCCATAAAATTGGCTTGAAAATTTTGTGCTGTAACTCATGATCGGTGTGTTTTCAAAATTCTTTTCATCAAGGATTTTTCTTATTGCAGATACTCGGCCGTCCATCATGTCACTTGGGCTAATGCCATCAGCACCTGCTTGGGCGTAACTTAAAGCTGTGAGTGCAATTTCTTTAAGTGTTGATTCATGGTTTCGAGTGCCGTTGTCATGAAACACACAACAATGCCCGTGAGTTGTCAGCGAGCAAAGACAGGTGTCGATCCATAATTGAAGTGAATCGCCAAAACGTTTTTTAATTTCTAAAATTGTTTGACTTGAAAAGTTGTGATTAAAACTTTCACTGGCTTTAGTTTGAGGAACATTAAATAAAATAAATTGTCGAACTCCGGCTTCTAAATCTAATTCAATTTGTTTTAATGCTGATTCGCGCTTGAGTCTGCGTGTACCTTTGAGTCCCTTGATATCTTCATCTTGAGATAAACCCTCTACAATAAAAAGTGGTTGAATGAGTTGACTTGAATTAAACTCAGTTTGAGCGCAGAGATTTCTTAAGTGAATATTACTTCTTAGTCGCTGGAGTCTTTTCATATTGTTACCTGCTTTAACCAATCTTGGTGGCTCAAAAAAATACACGGGTTTTTTAGGCCCTTAAGTCTCTCACTTATAACTTGATAAGTATGACCAGGTCCACAGCTATGACTTGCAGCAATAAGCTCTGGAAAAATTTCCATGGCTCTTAAAAAAGCCGACCCACTCATCCAGTAAAAATGCGTTTTCCCGGTTAAATCTGGCCAGTCTTTTACCTTAGGAACCAATTTATATGTCGCTAAGCTTTCTGAAGTACCTGTGATGCTATCGGCATCAGCGTGGGTTAGACGTAAAAACCCTACTTTTGCGCCCATAAGCTCAGTTAAAGCGGGGTCCTCTGACTCTCCCAAACCCTCAGCACATCCCCAAACCCACACCCCTTTTTGGGCTAATTTCTTCCATGTTTCTAATCCTGCAGCCCAGACAAGTTTGTCATGAGAAATGTTCCAATTTTGAGGTAAAGCATCAGCTTTTGAGATTAATAGGCCATCGAGAGTATTTTTATCTGACACTTCTTTAATGTTCAAATTTTCACGCTCAAAAAATGCAACATCGGATGTCTCAAGAGGCCATACTTTATCACGTGTTACTTTATCTTTAGGATTATCAAATTGATTTAAATCTGAAGAAACTAAAGTGACACTATCAAGTGATTTATCTTGCTCTGTTAGCCCTTGTAGAAAAGTAATCTGCCCGTACGGGCGCTTTAAAACTGTGACCCCAATTTTTTGGTGACACCCGCCGCCGTGACTTTTTAAAATTTCACGCTCAAGTGAAACAGTTTGAAATGTATTATGGCAATTGATTGCCGCTAAAAGTTTTTTAATTTCACTATGATTTTTTCGAATCTCTATGGCCAAAGCACCTTGGGCTGCTGCAGTAGGGTTTTTCTTCAATGGCAAAACCATCCATCGACACTCTTTTAATGACATGAGTAATTGATTTTTAGTTTCAAGAAATTCATCTTGCGAAGCTGAAAGCAAACGATCAAGTGCGGCTTTAGCAACCACAAGACCGTGAATTGAATCCGTGGTCATTAATTTTCTAAAACGTGTCGGGATATTTCCTCTCACAGATTCAAACTCAACTTTTTTAATCTTTGTAGGAAGAGCTTCTTTTAAAAAATCATTAAGATTATAAGCCCGCCTAGGAGACGAAGAAAATATTTTTAAAACTTCAGTGTTTACAATTTCTGACCATGCACTTTTTTTAACAATTAAAATATCTCGTGCGTCAGCTCGTAACATTGTCGCTATGATTTCAGTTCCCGCGCGCGTTTCTACGGGAAGATCTTTCCATGAATGAACAACAAGATCGGTATGACCCGCTATGAGATCTTGATAAAAATCTTCTGTGAAAACTCCTCTTTCAGGCATTTTCCAGAGGGGATCACTCAGATTTTTATCACCCATTGATTCACGAAACTGATAGTCAATTTCTATTTGAGGATGAGCTTTTTGCAGTGCCTGACCAACGGCATACGCTTGGATGCGCGCGAGATCACTTTTTCTGGAGGCTAAAATCAGCCGCACAGATCTTCCCAACCAAATGGCCTTAATTCAGTTTTTTTGAAACGATTTTCAATGAGTTTTTGAATATGTGATCTTGCAAGTGTGACTCGATTTGAATTTTCATTATCTGTTTGGCTCAACTCTGAATAAAGATCATGAAGTACAATCACTTCAGTTTTTGAACCTAAATTTAAAGGAGATTGACTAGAGTTATGCCTCAGATCAACGACCCGTTTCATTTCAGTGTTTTTCAAAAACCAGTTTTCAATTTTTGAGTTTTCAAGAGGAGCCGCAATGACAATGGTGTCTGCCTTTATTTTTTGAAAAGCAGGTTTGTTAAAACCACGTATTAATAGTTTAGAATAATTTTCTTTTAGTTTTAGGCCAGCTTTTTGATTTCGGCAAAAAATATTTAATTCTGCATTGGCATCAATTAACCAAGGCAACATCTCTTGTACAAGTTGACCAGAACCTAAAATTGCAAGTGTCTTTGTATCGCGCAAATGTTTACGCACAAGACTTCCATAAGTACGACTACCCAAATCTTTTAAATATTCTGTACGAATAATTTTAGCATCTATCAGTATCGACTGAAAAAGCTTACGCATAACATGCCCTGAAGGGCCTTGAGGGAATTGTGTCTGCTCGATGAGATTTTTAAATTGCCCCATGACTTCTGTTTCTCCAATAATAGGAGAATGCAGACCACAGACGACTTCCAGAAAAAACCCATATGCTTTTTCTCCGTTAAAAATTTCAGCTGAATCAGATATTATGAGCGAGTTGTCATTGATTCCCACTTGAATTTCACGAAGACAAGTTGCCCAGTGTATCCATGAGGCTGAAGACACCTTCGCTTTTGAGAAAGTTAGATCCTTCATCTTGTTTTGTTTTGCATGATGCACAATTACGAGATCTTCAAACATACTCTAAGGTTAGGGTAGATTTTCTATAGTTTTGTCACAGAATTGTCATGAGCTCGTTAATTTACTCTTTGAAGATAAATTGATCGCGCAAGATCACCTGGGCTAATACCTAGAAGCCCCTCTGGTGGCGGATGACGCAATACTGAAGTCCATTCTGAAGTGAAAGGCTTAAAAGTCATTGGTCTAAGTAAAAAAACCGGATTTCCATTATTTGCGTTCATAAAACTATAAAAAACCAGTTCAGAACAATAGAGTTCAGAAATTCCTAATTTAAACTCCGAATCATAGGGAGTACCAATAAACCGACGTGCATTTTGCACAGCTTTAATTGCTAAAATCTGCCCGTTTACTGATTTCATACGCATGTAAACGGGCTGTGAATTAATGCGACTAAGTAAATATTGAAGTGAAACGGCCATTACTTTTGGTTCAATCGCCATGATCACTACCCACGCTCCACTTGCATCACGATCAAGAATTCCTACATGAGAAAATGGAGAATTAGTTGTTTTCTCAATAAGAGAGCACACATAACAGGGCATCTTTAAAAAAATAAGATCACCTGGTTTTAACGCCCCAAAGGTTTGCGAAGTAAGAAGTAAAATACTCAAAACCAAAATAAATAATTGCACTTGCTGCTTTAGTACTTTCATGAGACAGGGGCTATCATCAAAACAAAGTGAATTCAACTATTTCGGTTCTTGACCCATGGCATTTCACAAGCTACATTTAGCCCGTTTTTGACAGCATTAAGGAGATCAAAATGGCATCACGTCCTAAAGTAGGCATCAACGGTTTTGGTCGTATTGGTCGCGTTCTTTTTCGCGCGGGTTTTGAAAAACTCGATATTTTAGCCATCAACGACACAACCGACTGTAAAACCCTCGCACATCTTTTAACTTACGACAGTATTCACGGACGCTTTCCTGGAACAGTTGAGGCTGGTGAAAATAGTCTCACAGTAAATGGTAAAAAAATTCCTGTTATTTCAACACGTGACCCAGGTGGGATCCCCTGGAATAAACATGGCATCGATTTGGTTTTAGAATGCACAGGTGCTTTGAAAAAACGTGATGATGCTGATCTTCATATCAAAAAAGGAGGGGCAAAACGGGTTATGATTTCAGCCCCCGCTGATGATTCAGATATCACAATCGTCATGGGTGTGAATCACACACAGTATGACCCTTCAAAACACACAATCGTGAGTAATGCGAGTTGCACAACAAATTGTCTGGCTCCCATTGCAAAAATTTTAAATGATAATTTTGGAATTGAAAGTGGCCTCATGACCACCGTTCATTCATATACCAATGACCAACGCTTAATGGATGCAGGCCACAAAGATCTACGGCGCGCACGAGCTGCAGCACTGAGCATGATACCCACAACTACTGGGGCAGCTAAAAGTGTCGGAAAAGTTATTCCTGAACTTAAAGGTAAAATCGACGGTGTGAGTATTCGTGTTCCCACACCTAATGTAAGTCTTGTAGATTTCGTAGCTAATCTTAAAAAAGATGCAACCGTTGAATCAATTAATCAATCCCTTATAAAAGCCGCTCAAGGCGATTACCGTGGCATTGTTGTTTGTGAAGAAAACGAACTCGTGAGCACAGATTTTAATGGTAACCCCGCTTCAAGCACTATTGATCTTTTGTGTACACAAATGGTGGGCCCGCGTTTAGTAAAAGTGCTTTCTTGGTATGATAATGAATCAGGTTTTAGTCATCGCATGGTCGATCTCGCCCTTTACATGGCTAAACTGGGATTATGAGTTCAGGACTTATTGATATTAAAACTATTGAAGAACTCAACATTGACGAAAAACGTGTTTTCATTCGCCTTGATCTCAATGTGCCCATGAAAGACGGAGTCATCACCGATGACACACGCATTCGAGGCGCGCTCCCCACGATTCAATACGCACTTAAACGAAAAGCAAAAATAGTTCTCGCAAGTCATTTGGGTAGACCCAAAGATACACCCGAAGATCGTGAAAAGTATTCTCTCTTAGCCGTTGGTAATCGACTAAGTGAACTACTTAACATTGAGGTTATCCTCTTTGAAGATCCCGTTGGTGAAGGCATTAAAGGTGTTTTAAGTGGATTAACTGAAAAACAAGTTCTTCTTTTAGAAAATACACGCTTTGTTTCTGGTGAAGAAAAAAACTCCATGGATATGGCAACTAATCTTGCTTCATTCACAGAAGTTTTTATCAACGACGCTTTTGGCGCTATTCATCGAGCGCATTGCACGGTGGCAGCACTTCCTAGTCTTGTTAAACATAGAGGCATTGGTTTTCTCATCAAAAAAGAAGTAGAGATGCTCGATAAACTGCTTCATCAAGCACAACACCCCTTTGTAGCTATTTTAGGTGGCGCAAAAGTGAGTGATAAAATGGGAGTCATAGATAACCTCATGGACCGCGTCGATGTTTTTGTTATCGGTGGGGCCATGGCTTATACTTTCTTAGCAGCTCAAGACATTACAGTTGGAACTTCTCTAGTTGAAAAAGATAAAATCCAATTGGCAAAAGATCTTCTCAAACGATTTAAAAATCGCGGCAAAAAACTAATTTTACCAATTGATCATGTGGTCGCAAAAGAATTTAAGGCACATGCCGATTCACAAAGAACTCCAACTCCAGCGATTCCTGATGGCCTGATGGGTTTAGATATCGGACCTAAAACTGTAGCTCTTATTCAAGAAGAATTACGAAATGCTAAAACAGTTTTTTGGAATGGTCCGATGGGTGCTTTTGAAACACAGCCTTTTGAAGTAGGGACTTTCGCTGTTGCAAAAACATTAGCAAACATCACTCATGAATATAAAGCAGTGACCATTGTAGGTGGGGGTGATTCTGTAACTGCCGTAGAAGCAGCAGGATTTACCTCACAAATGACTCATATTTCAACCGGTGGTGGTGCAAGTCTTGAGTATTTAGAGGGTCAAAAACTTCCCGGCCTTGAAGTACTTCGCCAAAAAGGTGTTGATGCAGTTCTTAAGGAATACACATGAGAAAAAAAATATTTGCCGGCAATTGGAAGATGCATCATGGCCCAAAAGAAACGTTAGCCTTTTTAAAAGAATTTAAAGAAATAGTTGCGCCCGATGCACATCGTGAATGGGTTTTTTTTCCGCCATTTGTAAATCTTATGACAATGCAAGAAACTCTAAACGGCAGTTTTATAAAATGGGGTGGGCAAAACTGTCACTTTGAGCAAAAAGGCGCATTCACTGGTGAAATCAGCCCTATGATGCTCAAAGAACTAGGATGCACCTATACGCTGGTAGGTCATTCAGAACGTCGACAAATTTTTGGAGAAACAGATTCTCTTTGTGCAAAAAAAGTAAAAGCACTTAATGAAGCTGGGGTTATCCCCATGCTTTGTGTGGGTGAAACACAAAATGAACGTGATGAAAACTTAACTAGCCAAGTTCTTAAAAAACAACTCCATGAAGGTTTAAGTTTATGGGATCCATCGCAGCCTTTAACATTGGCCTACGAGCCCGTCTGGGCCATTGGAACTGGCAAGGTCGCATCCCCTGCCCAGGCTGAAGAAGCCCATCAGATGATCAGGCAAGTCCTATCGTTAAAGTATGGCCCGGCAAGATCTGCTGAAATCCAGATACTCTATGGAGGCAGTGTTAAACCTGATAATAGCCGCGAATTAAGCGCTTTACCCAATATTGATGGATTCTTAGTGGGCAAAGCCTCACTAATACCAAAAACATTTGCTCTAATCGGTCAAACCCCCTTATAGTCCAGGAATTAGGAAATAAAAGGAGTTAATAGTCATGGAACAAGGTACTACACTCATCGCCATTTTACATATCGCAGTTGCACTGTTTTTAATCGTTGTTGTTCTCTTGCAAGACAGTAAAGGCGGCGGCGTTGGCGGTTCATTTGGTGGTGGCTCTAGCCAAACAATTTTTGGTGCCTCAGGTGCTGCTAGCTTCATGGTTAAACTCACTCGTGTTTGCGCAGTAGTTTTCATGCTCACCTGTATTGGACTCACATTAATGCTTTCAAGAAACTCAGGTCGATCGGTTGTTGACTCAATGCCCGTTGCGCCTTCAGGATCAGCGCCAGTCGCACCGGCCGTTCCAGCAGCACCCCTAGCTGTGCCAGCTCAACCAGCCCCCGCAGCACCAAGCGGCAAGTAAATAAGGAGAAACTTTGCGGAACCGCAAAGTCCAAAACATAGTTGCAGCTGCGCTCATCATCATAGCCCTTTTGGCCTTGCTCTTTCAGGGACAAATTTGGGAATGGTGGCAACGGTATTCATTACGCTTTGACTCACGTCCTGTGATCGCAGAAGTGGTAAGTGTTAATAAAAATGTGCGTTTTCGTTTACCTGAATCACTGACTTACTACAAAGCCTATAACCAACAAGGTCTTCACGCAAAAGACACAGTCTCAACGGACCTCGATAGCTCGGCCATCATTTCATTTAAATCAGGCCTAAAAGTAGAACTAGAACCAAACTCGTTAATCATCATTGAAGATTACGGCTCAGGCCCAGGCGCTTTAGAACTAACGTTCTTGCGTGGAGGTGTAAAAGTTTTAAGCCAAGGCGCTGGACCAAAAGTTAAACTCAAAGGTGCTGAAGTTTTAAAACTAAATTTGTCAATGCTTGATCGCGAAGCAAAACCAACTCCCCCTCTTACTGGCATTGGATTAGATGACATTAAACAAAAACAACGTGTTAAGAAGAAAAAAATTGAGAAAGAAACACTCCCCGATAGCTACATCGCCAGCGTTATTAAAAATCAAAAGACGTTTCTAAATCGCTGTTTCGCTCAACATTTACGACTTAACCCAGATGCCCGCGGGCGCATTGATACTTCCCTCACCATTGAATCAGATGGAACCATCAGCACAGCGCGCGTGATCGGCAGTACAATTCCAGACCCGGCACTTCAGCAATGTGTTGTGACAACACTTCAACGTGCGCGTTTTCGCTCGTTTAATGGAGATCCCATTATTGTGAATTATCCCATTAATTTTGAATGAACATGCAGACACTTGATTATCTATAGCGGGGGTGATTTATGTTTAAAAGTTTAAAAAATTTGTTTTTCCCTGAAAGCACCGCCACTGAGGCTCCCGTTAGCGGTCATATATATTTTGGCGCTGAGAAACGAAAACACGCACGTATTGCGTACCCATCTTTCGGAGCAATCGGGCGCCTTCCTACAATATTTCTGAACAATGTCAAATTACCTGTAGCGAATTTAAGTGTAGGTGGATTTTTGCTCACAAGCCCTCAACTGAATATGAAACCAGGAGATATTGGTCAATTTAAATTTACATGGAAAGTAGGTGCTGAGTTTGTTCAAAAGGCAAAACTACTGCGTGTAAATGGAACCCACTGGCATTTTAAATTTACCGATGTTGACCCACGATTTTATGTTCGTTTCTTTGATGTGACAAAACCCGGTGACCTTGGACGCTTTTGTATACAACTTTCAGAAAATGAAATTCCTAAAACCGATGGATTCATTGAGATGTGGAAAAACCCAGAAAAATATTTCGTGGGTTTTAAAACCACCGAAACAATCATAGATTTTGATGGACGTAAATTTAAGTATGTCTCAACTCAAGGACTTGTTTTAGATAATGGCACAATCGTTAAATCTGATGATCCGGTAATTGCTGACATTTTTCTTTTTTTAATTAATATTGTTCATCCAAGTTCAAAAGTACGCGAACTCATCGCTCAAATGACAGCACGCTATTTTAAGACTTAAGGTGAAGGAAGACTTATTACCCTGGTATGTTGTTGAATTAAAAATCTAAGTACAGCCGAAGTAAAACCTTCATCAATATTTTGTTCTTTAAACCAAGTGGCAGTACTTCTCATCATGACACTTAAAGTATCGATCATTTCTTTTTTATTCGCTGTAGATAATGTTTGAATTCGACCCATTCCATACCAATAAAAGTAAAGCCTGGTGGGCTCAAGTTCCATTTTTTTCCAAGCACCAATAAAACCAAACATCTCTAATGCAGAAATAATTTTACCGCTATTTTTTGCACCGTAATTCATGTCTTCGGGCAAACGCTTCATCAAATCTAAAAATTCTCTATCGTTAAATTTTGGTGATTTCACTGTGAAATCAAAAATCATATCAAACTTGGTATTAATATCTGTGGCTGAATCTATTTCCGCTAAAAATTGCGGGTAATTTTTCACATCATACTTTTCTCAATCAAGACCATCTGCTTTTTTGAATTGATATGGAGGGGCGATATCATTTCCGTATACTTTTCTGTAAAGTGTGAACTGTTCCTCAAGAGTCAATTCAGCTGCGACTACAGTAAATACAAGTGACCGTTTATCAGCTGAAGCCGTAATATTCACAACATCGCCTGACTTGACTTGATCTGCCGAAAGCAAATTCGTTAACGGATCTGCAATTAAATGTTCTACTGTACGACGAATACTTCGCCCGCCAAATTTTGCTTCATATCCACTTTTCAAAATAACATTTTTAGCCTCAGGAGAAACGTTGAAAAACACTTATGTCATAGTGTTGGCAAAGAAGTTTTTCCGCTGCACAGCGGCCAAGTTCATGTTTAACACTTTCAAAGATTCTTCTGGGGTAAGTTGTGAAAATACAAACGTCTTATTAATTCTATTTAAAAATTCAGGTGATAATCGTTTTCCTGCTGCATATAATGCGGCTTTCACAAGGCGATCATCACGTTTTTTCATTTGATCAGTGGCAGTGCCAGTATTTATTTTTGCAAAACCAATATTGTTATTTTCTGTAAGAATTTTTTGCATGTCACCCTGACCAAGATTACTTGTCAGTATAAAAATCGTATTTGAAAAATCAACTACTTTGTTTGAAGCCGTAGTCATTTTTCCAGTATCTAAGATTGCCAAAAGTAGGCGTTCAAGACTAGCACTCGCTTTTTCAATTTCATCGATTAAAACGATATTTACGTTATGTTTTTTACTAGTAATCTTAGCCAATATTTCAGGTGTAATGAGCGCTTCTGTTTGACCATGGCCTATGTAACCTGCAGGTGAACCAGTAAGTTTTGATATTGAATGTTCTTCTTGTAGTTCACCACAATCTACTCTAACCATTGCGTCTGGGTCACCATTGATTGCCTCAGCAATTGCTTCGGCCGTTAATGTTTTACCGGTTCCAGTAACTCCAAGTAATAAAAATGAAGCTATAGGTTTGTTTTTACTCTTTGTTCCACTAAAACCTCTTTGTACAGCTTGAGCTAATGTATACTTAAGTTCACTTTACCCAACCATAAGACGATCTAATTTATGTAAAACATCAAGTCCTTCAGTTCCAAGTTTTGTATGATCTAATTGAGGTTGCTCCCCAAGAATAAAAGAAATTCTACTTTCTGGATTTTTAGAAATTTTCCCCAAACTATCACTCAGTTCGTCACCAGTTAAACCTTGGAGTTCTTTTACACATTGGGATACCTTTACCAGTGCTGTCGATTGAGCAGCTTGGGCCAAAGTAGAAATAAAAATTGAAGCGACGAAGAGATTTAAAGTAAGAAATGTTTTTTGCACTGAAGCTGACTCCTGTTTGTTGAGAGTTCTATAATTACAAATGCAAATAGTATGTTGCGTGAGGATTAATATATTCGATTTAAGGGCCAACGGGGTGAGTATTAAAAAGTCAGTGTGACAAAATACGCTTAAAATTTTTGGGTCTCCGGCTTTAAACGGGGTGTGGCCATTTGAAAAAGAAATGATCAGTGTTTATCGATAGATGATTCAGATAGCCACAGCGTTGAATAATCGGCTTCTCACTGGTACAAATGTTTTTGCTTATGATGACCATGACAAAGAGTTTGCAGATTATGAGTATCATTTGTTCCATTCAAAGAGAG